>JAJTFY010000099.1 GCA_021299175.1 Chitinophagaceae bacterium | reverse complement strand
AGCACAAGCTACCGAAGCGGCAATTCCAAGGGCATCATAGTTGATCTTAATCATGGTGGGGCGACAAAATTAATACTTTTGCAACAAAGTTGCATTCTTAATCGTTGGTATAATTGGAACGACAAGCGTAATTTTGTTTCAATAATTGATTATGAGTAAAAAGGCGATGAGTTATCTGGTGTTTTTTGGTTTGCTCCTGGGCGGATTTTATTATGCCATGGTAAAATACACCGATTTTGAGGAAGTGAAGTTGCCGGTTTTGAATACAGTACAGCCTTTTGAATTCTTGAGACAAGACAGCGCCATGGCCTCACAGAAAGATATCCGCAACAGGGTTTATGTTGCTGAGTATTTTTTCACCACCTGCAAGGGCATTTGTCCGAAGATGAACAAGAACATGAAGGCCATCTATGAAAAATTCAAAGCCGACAGCAGTTTTCTGATTGTTTCACATACGGTAAATCCGGAGACAGATTCATTGCCGGTATTGAGGCATTATGCAGATTCGTTGGGTGCCGATGTTTCCAACTGGTGGTTCCTCACCGGTAGCAAGGAAAAGCTCTACAAAACCGCCCGAGAAAGCTATTTGCTGGATGACCCCAAGAACAGCACCAAAAACATCGACGAGCAGTTTCTGCATACACAGTTTTTTACCCTTGTTGACAGGCAGGGGCGTGTACGCGGTGTCTATGACGGCATTAAAAAAGAAGAGGTTGATCAATTGATCACTGATATCAAAACCCTGATCAAAGAATAAAGTGAAAAATCAAGGGGAAGACATATTGAAGAACAGCGCCCTCAGTGTAACGGCGAGCAGAAAGCGGATACTTGAAATCTTTCTTTCAGCAGACAACGCATTGGCCCATCAGGACATTGAAACAAAATGTGCTGAACAATACGACCGCGTCACGATTTACAGGACCCTTCAAACATTTCTTGAAAAGGGCATCATCCACAACATTCCTTCCACTGACAACATGGTCAGGTATGCGCTATGCAACGAAACATGCATCACATCAGGGCATCATCACGACAACCATGTGCATTTCAAATGTGATAATTGTGGCAAGACCGTTTGTCTGGACGATGTAAACATTCCAGCTGTAAACCTACCAAAGGGCTATACCATGAAAGAGATCAACATGGTAGTAAACGGCACTTGCAAATCCTGTAAATAAAAAAAGTCCCAATGTAAAAACACCGGGACATTTCGTTAAGGCTCTGATTAGTAGCACCACAAAGATAGTATGCAGTAAATCAGTGCACTAATTTTGGCTATACCATAAAAGTAGTAGGTATTAAAGTTTTTCCAATTCATTTTTGACGAAGATCATCAGCTCGCTGATCTTCTCAGGAGAAAAATCGAAATCAATTCCGGCCGCTGCATACAGGGCAGGAAGCGTCTTGGTTCCTCCCAGGCTCAGGCCCTTCATATAATTTTTGAGGGCCTTTTCGGGATTATCCCTGTACTGTTTCCACATGCCAATGGCACCCAATTGGGCAATTCCGTATTCGATATAGTAGAACGGCACTTCAAACAGGTGAAGCTGTCGCTGCCAGTTGTAAGACCTGAAGCCCTCCAGCCCACTGTAATCGATGGCACTGGTGCTAAACTCTTTCAAAATCCTCAACCAGTTTTCTTTTCTTTCCTCAATGCCATGGCCTGGGTTTTCATAGACCCAATGCTGGAACTTATCGATGGTGGCGATCCAGGGGAAAATGGTGATCACCCTTTCGAGTTGGTGGCGCTTCGCCCTTTTCATTTCTTCCTCGTTGTCGAAGAATACATCCCAGTGGTCCATGGTGAACAGTTCCATGGACATGCTGGCCACTTCAGCCATTTCTGTTGGATACTCCTTGAAGCCTGTGAGCTCAAGCCCATGGGCCAGGAATGAATGGATGGCATGACCACCCTCGTGTACCATGGTCGTGAGGTCAGACATTTGGGAAGCAGCATTCATGAAGATGAACGGCGCTCCGCTTTCTGCCAACGGCATGTTGTATCCTCCCGGGGCCTTTCCTTTTCTGCTGTCTAGGTCAAGGTGATTGAGTGCATCCATTTTTCTGAGGCAGTCGCCAAAAAATGGATTCAGTGCGTCAAGGCATTTGATGGATTTATCGAGCAGGTCCCGGCCATCGGTAAACGGACGCAGGGGCTCAATGCCTGCGGGTTCTGCTTCTGTATCCCAGGGGCGCATCTTGTCCAGGCCCAGCCTTTGTTGTTGTTCCTGGTAGATCTTGTCAACCAGGGGCAAGACTTCTTTTTTGACTGCTTCGTGAAACTGAAAGCAGGAAGCCGGGGTATAGTCAAAACGACCCATCTCCGCGAATTTGTAATCACGGTAATTGCTGAATCCGGCGTTGATTGCCACCTGGTGCCTGAGGGCCACCAATTTGCTGAACAACTCGTTCAATGGATCTTTGTCTACCAGCCTTCTTTCGGCAATTTTTTTGTAGACCGTTTCACGGATGTTTCTGTCTTCGCTTTCAAGGAATTTTCCGGCCTGTTGCAAGGTGAATTCCTGTCCATCCTGCTCAATCATCATCTTGCCGGCGATGGTCCCATATTGTTGTTGCAATACGGCAGCTTCAGCCTGCAATGGGATATTGGCTTCGCGGAAAAGATCGATGCTTTTCTTTACTGAACGGAGATAGGTGAAATATTTTTCCTGGTCCAGCTCTTTTGTAAAGGGGCAGTCAACCAGTTTTTTGTTGAGGATATCAGCATAAGGCTGGATCTTGGGCTGGATCTCCATGAAGAAGAAATTAAAAGCCTCTTCCAGGGTCTTGTTTTCTGTATCACAGGTCATGCGCACCTGCCTCCAGCAAGCATCCTCGCTGATGAACGCTTCCATCTCACTCATGTCTTTGAGCCACTGTTCAAGGTCTTGGCCGGAATTGATTTCCCTGTCTCGCAGCTGGATAAAGTAGGGCTCAAGGGTAGCCCAGTCTGTCAGGCTGAAATGCTCGGGCAGGAAACTGTGTTTCAGTTTCTGAATATCGGCGCTGTATTGCATGATGATGTGTTTTTCGAACGGTGATTAACCTTCGTTGTCTTCTTCTTCCTCATCCATTTCGGTGAGGACGATTTCGATGTTCTGTTGTTTGATGACACCAAACCAACGAACCATCTTTTTCATGTCGCTGCTGTAGACCCTTTCGAAATCCATGGAGGGGAATACTTTTTCAAAATAGCTTTTTACGGCTTTGTTGTCCTTTTCGGAAGGAAGGGCTTCGGAAGAAGCGTCCATGGCCTTGAATATATCTGCAAGGTTTACATTTTCGTCGTTGGTGTACACCTCAATTGATTCCAGGTGAGAGAACTGGTGTACCCTGCTTGAAACAAATTTGGTTGTATTGTCTTCCAGTGAACGGACGATAGCACCGTCGGTCTTGCTGGTTACGAGTTCAAAAAGTCCTGAAAATCCTGTAACTGATATGAGTTTGTTGTATTCCATGTCCACTGTTTAATGGCGGCAAAGTTACGACCATTTTACTGAATATTGTTTTCGGCCATGATCTTGTTCATGCGCTGCTCAACATCATCAAGCGTGCTGAATCCTCTGGAAATCATGTAAAGCTTGGATTCGTCAAGCTGAAGGAACACTGTGGGAAAGCCATTCACCCGTAGCTGTTTGATCAGACTAAAGTCATAATAGGCCTTCTCTTTGTAGGCATCACTTCCCAGTTTTTGATAAAACACCTCTGCGTCGATGCTGTACTTTTCGAGCAAATGACGGTAAGCTTCTTTGTCTGTCAGGTCTCGTCCTTCTTCGTAAAGGGAATATTGAAGATCTGATGCAAATGCGATGGTTTGATCCGGATAAAGCTCCCTGAAAATGGCCATGGCAATGGCGGCCATTTCTGAATTAGGATACCAATCGCTCTCGTCCGGGTTGAAGATATGCCAGAGGTAATCCTTGCCAAATGTTACCCCGGTCATCTGTTCCACGGTCTGGTAGGCGCCCTGGATGTATTCAGCAATCGCGCCAATGTGTTTTGTGGCTTCAACAGGGATCATCCCACCCGAAATCGTTTCAAAATCGAACTGCTCCCTGTATTTCACCCAAAGCTCCCTGATCACCGGGCTAAAGCCGTAACACCAGCCACAATAGGCATCGTAACAATAAATGATTTTCGGTTTCATTGACCCTTCACTTTTTCGAACTGTGCCTCATAATCCTCTCTCAGGGTTCCCATCCACCGGTCCCAAAACAAAAAATACAGGCTGTAATTGCCCTTGAAATATTGGTGGTGCTGGTTGTGGCAAACGGAAGTGTTGATCCATCTTCCTATCCAGGTTTTATGAAAATTCTTTGGGTAAAGCTCCCAGCCAAGATGTCCGTAAATATTGTAGACGATCATGAAAAAGAAAAAGACCAGTATATGAAATTTATGGATGGGAATGGTAAAAAGGAAAACAACCACGATGCCAGCCTCAATGACAGCTTCCAAAGGGTGGAAGGCATAGGCAGCCCAGGGGGATGGATTGGTAGACTTGTGGTGCACCAGGTGAAAGAGTTTGAACAAGTGTTTATGGTGCATCAGGCGGTGCATCCAGTAAAAATAGGTGTCGTGCATGAAAAGCATGATGGGGAAGGCTGCCCAGAAATAGAGCATGCTGTGTTCATCAATATTTTTGTAAAAATAGGTATACTTTGAGATGGCGGGATTGAAAATGAAGAACACAGGCACGAACCCGAATATGGACAATGTCAGGATGGAATATCCTATTTCTCTTAGGTAATCTGCTGTTTTTGGAAACCGTTGCTGTATCTTTTTATGTGTAATCAGCTTTTTGAGCAGGACATAAAACAGCAGAAAAGCCAGTCCGGCTAAAATAAAATAGCGGCCCCCAATGATGGTCAAGGTCCTGAAATAATTTTCTGTGTTCATGCTTGCTGATTACAAATGTACGGCGTATTGGTTCAATCGAGCCTTATGGCATTGAGGTTGAACAGGTCAGGATATTTACCCGTCTTGTCTGCATAAAAAGCCTTGAATTGGGCCATATCTTCTGCTTTGTTGCCGGTCAGGTAAATGGGTGGCCCAAAACCGCCTTCCTTCCTCTTGAAATCAAGATATCCTGGCAATACTGGCACATTTGCGCCCAGCGCGGCATGGTAAAATCCGCTTTTCCATTTTTCAACCCTTTTCCTTGTGCCTTCAGCCGCAATGGTGATGAACAGCTCATCCGCCTCTTTGAACCTTGCAATGACATCCTCGGTGAGGTTGTGTTTTTTGCTCCTGTCTACGGGGATGGCTCCCGTGTTTTTGAGCAGGATGCTCAGGGGGAAAAAGTTGAGTTCTTTTTTGATCAGGTAACGAACTTTTAAATGGCAGAGCCTGAAAATGGCCATCGCATAAACAAAATCCCAGTTGGATGTATGCGGAGCTGCGATCACAACGGCTTTTTTGATTTCCGGAGGAACGGTTCCCACAATCTTCCAGCCGCGGAGTTTGAAAATCAGGATGAAAAAACGGGTGATCATGCTGCTTTCTTTTGAGTCATTGTATTAGTGGGCTGCCAGCCAATTCTCGCCAATGCCAGCCTCTGCAATCACCGGAACATTGTTGGGCAGCGGAAGGGCAGATTCCATGTTCTCCAGGATACAGGCTTTGAGGGCCTCTGCTTCAGACCTTAATGCATCGAAAATCAATTCATCATGCACCTGAAGGATCATCCTGCTTTTGAATCCTTCTTTTTTGATCGCATGGTGTACCTTGATCATTGCCAGTTTGATCATGTCTGCTGCAGTTCCTTGTATGGGGGAGTTGATGGCATTGCGTTCTGCAAATCCGCGCACCGTGAAATTAGAAGAGTTGATGTCGCGGAGCCAACGTTTCCTTCCCATCAGGGTCTCCACATAACCATTGTCTTTGGCAAACTGGATGGTTGATTCCATGTACTGGGTGATGCCCGGGAATTCTTTCTTGTAATTGTCGATAATGGTTTTGGCTTCGGTTCGGCTGATGCCAAGGTTCTCCGCCAGTCCGAATGCACCTTGTCCGTAAATGATGCCGAAGTTCACGCTTTTGGCCTTGTACCGCATTTCCTTGGT
>JAJTFY010000098.1 GCA_021299175.1 Chitinophagaceae bacterium | reverse complement strand
CAGCAAGAATTGGGAATAGACAAAGCATTTGATGCCTTTAACATCACTCCTAGCGAGTCAGAGGCCTGGGACATCGTACAGATGGAAGAAATTGAAAGAGAGCTTGGGATGGATATTTAACTTTTGATTTTACGATTTGGAAGGAAATTTATACATTTGCAACCCAATTGGAAGGATCGGTAGTTCAGTTGGTTAGAATGCCGCCCTGTCACGGCGGAGGTCGCGGGTTCGAGTCCCGTCCGGTCCGCAAAAGGTTCACTTTATTTCAAGTGAGCCTTTTTTGTTTCTGTATTGCAAAAGCAAAAAATTCAAACCAATAAAACCAAGCATCGGCAGATAAAAAATCAGGAAATATGTCCCGTACCCTACTGTAATCTGTGGACTTGGTTTTGCAAGGATCCAGATTCCATTTCCAATACTTCCACTTGAAAAGAGAAACCCCTGTACAAAATTCCATCCCAAATGCATGGCGATGGTTGCATACAATGAACCGGACTTAATAAATCCCCATGCATACAAACATCCAACAATGGATGTAGTGATAAAAACCTGCATCATTGCAGCAATATTTCCCAATATTTCAAAACTGAACCAGTGATAAACGCCAAATGATGCCGAGGAAATGATTAAAGCATATCCTTTGCCAAGCCATTTGATCAACAAATAAAACAACACCCCACGAAAAATCAACTCCTCAAACATCACCGACTTGATGTTCCACCAAAGTCCATTCCAAAATAATTGTATATCAAATGCAGGATTTAATATCCATGTCTCATGGGCAAATAAAATTCTAAAAACAAATCCCGTTGCACAAGATCCCATTGACACCGTGAGAAAGATGAAAAAGTCGGTTAGCCGCTTCCTCTGTGGTTGCCATCCAAGCACGCCCAATCTTCTGCTGTCAAAGAAGTATATCAGTGCATAAGAAAGCAATAATTGAACAATGATTCCAAGCATAGATCATAAAACTATCAAATCCTCAATTATCCACACAAACAACTTATATCATGCTGAAATTCAATTAATTAATGCCGGAAGTCATTTCTATTTTATTTTTTACCTTTACACCCCTGAAACCAAACCAAAACTATGGCAGAAAGCAGCGCTAGACAGTATTTGGATTTCGAAAAGCCCATCAAAGATCTGTACGACCAGATCGACCAACTAAAGGCAACCGCAGAAAAAAACAAAGTTGACCTTTCCACCTCCATCAAAGAATTAGAGGAAAAAATTCTTGAAAAAAAACAAGAAATAAACAAGGGATTGACCAGCTGGCAAAAAGTTCAATTGAGCAGGCACCCTGATCGTCCTTACACCCTTTCTTATATTGAAAGAATTTGCACCGACTTTGTTGAGATGCACGGTGACAGAAATTTCAAAGATGATAAAGCCATCGTAGGTGGTTTCGGCAAGATCGATGGACAAACAGTAATGATCCTTGGTCAGCAAAAAGGCACCAATACCAAAACCAGACAATTAAGAAATTTTGGTATGGCCAATCCGGAAGGTTACAGAAAAGCTTTGCGCTTGATGAAGCTCGCAGAAAAATTCAACAAACCGATCGTCACCCTGGTAGATACCCCGGGTGCATTCCCCGGCATCGAGGCAGAAGAACGTGGACAAGGCGAAGCCATTGCCAGAAATATATATGAAATGCTTCGCTTGAAGGTTCCGGTTGTTTGCGTCATCATTGGAGAAGGTGCAAGCGGTGGCGCCATGGGCATAGGAGTTGGAGATAAGGTATTCATGATGGAAAACACATGGTACACAGTCATCTCTCCTGAAAGCTGCAGTTCGATACTATGGAGAAGCTGGGACCAAAAAGAAAAAGCTGCAGAAGAATTGAAACTCACATCTGATCATATGTTGAAATTTGGACTGGTGGATGGCATCATCCCTGAACCACTGGGTGGAGCACATTGGGACCATGACCTTGCTGCTTCGATGGTGAAGGAACAATTGGTGAGATCAATCATGGAACTAAAAAATCTTGATCCGGATAAAAGAATTGACGACAGGATAGAAAAATTTTCAAAAATGGGCAGATGGGAAGAAACATCTACCAATCAAGCATAATAAATGAACCATAACCATCCATATGCCGGCACAGGTGTGGCCATCGTGACACCATTCTTAGAAAATGGTGAACTGGATACAGCTTCCCTTGAGAAATTGGTAAACCATCTGGTCGATGGCGGAGTTGAGTACATTGTTGCATTGGGTACAACAGGTGAAAATCCAACACTGAACAAAGCAGAAAGACAACAAGTGTATTCCCTTGTCAATCAATTTAACAATGGCAGAATAAAGTTGGTGGCTGGGATTGGCGGGAATGATACCAGGGCTGTTGTTGAATCGATGCAATCATTCGATCTCACTGGATACAGTGCTATCCTCTCGGTAAGCCCCTATTATAATAAACCCAACAATGAGGGACTCTTCCAACACTACAAGGCAATCAATGACAATGCCCCCCTTCCAATCATCATGTACAATGTACCTGGAAGAACAGGCATGAATGTAAATGTTGCAACAACCTTGAGAATTGCAAGAGAATGCAAAAACATCATCGCAACCAAAGAGGCTTCCGGCAATGTTGAACAAATCATGCAGATCATCAAGGACAAGCCAGAAGGATTTGAAGTGATCAGCGGCGACGATGGTATTACGCTTCCCATCATGGCATGTGGTGCAATTGGTGTAATATCTGTTGTTGGAAACGCATACCCAAAATTGATTTCCGACATGGTAAGACTATGCCTTCAGGGTAAATTTGTAGAATCAAGACCTGCACATGAAAAGATGCTCCCGCTTATCTCCAGCATGTTTGCAGAGGGGAATCCCAGCGGCGTAAAAGCGTATCTGTCTGCGCTTGGCATCACCAAAAATACTTTCAGACTTCCTGTTGTGGGCGTAAGTGATGCATTGATGCAAACGATCCAATCACTGATGAAATCAGTCTGACACCTTCATTGGATACTTTGGGTGAAAATGTTGATCAAAAATCAACCTTGTAGCCAAAAACAGGAATCCTGCCCAGCAAATAATTATAGGTGATTTTTCCCTGATTTGCGTCGTAGCGATGACTGATAGGGTTTTTCCGGTTGGTGGCATTTTGCATACCGAGTATCAAACTACCTGTGGTTTTTCTGTATTGAACCTTCCATTCAAACTGTGCATCTATTCTAAAAATACTCCTGAGTTTTTCATCATTGTATCTAGATGCAATTGACACGGTGGTTTTTCGAATGGAAGATTGCACCAAATCGATGGGCGTGACACGAACACCTCCCATTGAAATCAGTTTTATGTCGAGCCCGAAATAAGAGGGACGTTTTGTTTTCAGCACCCACTCTTTTCCAAACAAAAGTGTAAAAGAGTTGTTGGAGTTGTAACGGGTGCTTCGCCAAATCTTATCAGATGGTCTGTATTCTGATTGATACAAACTTAGCGTAGCCAATAAATAAAATCTGTCATTCCAATAACGATCGAGCGTCAGCTCCAATCCATAATTCTGCCCCAGCCCGGTGTTGGAAAGGGTTTCAATGGAGAAATCATCATCCAGGTTTATAACACTGTAATTGCTGGATCGAAGTGCGTGAATCGGAATATTATAGAGCCACTGGTAGTATACTTCGGTTTTAAGGTTCCAGTCTTTTGCTATTTGAATAGAATATCCCAATACATAATGCTTCGATTTGCTGAAGTCCAGCATTTTATTGGGCAGTACGGTATCATTGCCGACCCTTATTCTCGCAAAATAATTTCCAAGTGGTTGAATTTGGGAATGCATGCCATAGCCAAAACTCAAAAACTGACCATTGCCGGTCTGGTACCTGAGACCAAATCTCGGCTGAAAAGCAGATGACTTGTTGAATCCAAGCTGTTGCCCATGTCCACCCAATTGAAATGAAAACTTATTCGACGCATCCCATTTCCATTGAACAAAATAATTGGTTAGCCAAGTGGAGCCATTGTTTTTGATTTTATCTCTGAGCACATTGCTGACCGCTTCTCTTTGCTGGAGATTAAATGCAATATCTTTTGTGTAAGCGCCCAATTTAAATAAGTGGTGCTTGCTTGCCTTGAATGTCAGCACGGAAGAGAATTGCGTATTCCATTCAGAGAACTTATTGATCCTTGTGAACACAACGGGACCATTGAACTTTTCCAATCTGCTGTCTTCTTCCCGGTAGAGATAGCCATTTTTACTCAGCACAGATCGCCACAATATTTTCTTCCCAAGATTGATTTGATGGGAAACCCCCATTGCGCCTGCATTTGCAGCATCGAGTGAACTGCTGCGTGTGGAGGGATTGTTTATCCAGGTGATGCTGTCTCTTGCCAATTCATCATACTGCTTGCTCAGTCCGCCGAACCCAAAAACAGAAAAACTGCCTATTTTCTTGGTGGGAAGATGGATATTGAGCGAAAGGTCTTGAAACGATGTTGGCTTGTCAGATATATTGAATCCCAACTTTTGCATAAGGGTAAGAAATCCATAGCGATAGTTGATCAGATAGGACCCGCCGTAACCTTTTTTTAAATAACCTTCTGTTGCAAAATCAATACCCAATGTACTGAGTGAAAATGTATGCTCTCTTTTGTCCTTGTTTCCTTTTCTCAATCTGATATCGAATACGCCCGAAAGTGCATTTCCATATTCAGAAGGAAAAGCACCAGTAATGAAATCAGAATTGGCCAGCAGTTGTGCGCTCAACATGGAGATGGCTCCACCTGAGGTTCCCACTCTTGCAAAGTGATTGGGATTGGGTATATCAACTCCTTCCATTCGCCACAACAAACCATTGGGTGCGTTGCCTCTGATGATCAAGCCATTTCCATCTCCAGCACTTGCAACCCCTGCAAAGTTGGCGGCAATCCTTGCAGGATCATTGAGTCCGGCAGCAAATCTTCTGGTTTCCTCCACACTGAACATGCGCGCACTTACCATCGCCAGGTCATTGATCGGTCTGGCTTTATTGCGGTTGGATTTGATGATGATTTCTTTGGAAGTTGACAAATCTTCCTCCATCTCCACTGTTAGCACCAGTTCTTTGCCTGATTCCAGCAGAAGATTGTTCAGCACAATTGGTTTGAATCCAATATGGGTGATCAGAATGGAGGTTCTTCCAACCGGAATATTATTAAATTTAAAAAATCCGCTTGAGTCAGATACCGCAGTTTTTTCATCCATCCCGATGACTTTGATCGTAGCAGCAGCAATGACCGTCTTGATATTTCGCTCAGTTATTCTGCCTTTGATGGATTGCAGGGGCACTGATTGTCCATTTACGACCCCAATGACAAGGAGGCCAAGTAGTATGTACAAAAGTTTGTTTCGCATCGATACAGGCAATTTAGCCTCTGCATTTTAATTTGAATAGGAATGATTGGATATTTTTTCGGATATTCATTGAAACCAAGACTACATGCGGCACGTCACCATGGAACCTTTTAGCCAGGAGTGGCTGATATGCATGACAGCAGTGTTGCTTGTCATTTTTCTATTGGTAACCCTTCCAAAATACTTAGGTGTCGCCAAGCATCCGAATTACGGAAAGCTCATAGGACTTGCGTTGCTCTTGAATCTTTTATTGGAAAACTTGTATTGCTGGAAATCAGGTGTATGGGACATGAGAACCAATCTCCCATTGCATTTATGCGGCATCAGCGGAATGCTATCCATTGTATTGTACTTCAAATACAATGAAATACTTGCCAATCTCCTTTTTTATTGGGGCATCACTGGTGGCTTTCATTCTCTGTTGACACCTGAATTTGATTTGGGCAGGGATGGCTATTTGTTTTATGGGTATTTTATCAGTCACGGTGGACTTCTGTTAACAAGTATATTCATGATCAAGCACAGGGGATTTAGGCCTTTGGAAGGATCATGGCTGCAAGCTTTCCTCTTGATTCAGTTCGCTGTGGTGGCAATTGGCATATTCAACTGGACAACCGACTCCAATTACATGTATCTGTCTGCTCCCCCAATTGTCGACAATCCACTGATCATTGGCGATTGGCCTTGGTATATCTTGGTTTTCGAAGCGTTGGCACTTGCCCATTT
>JAJTFY010000097.1 GCA_021299175.1 Chitinophagaceae bacterium | reverse complement strand
CACTGCGTTCAAAACTGGTGATGTTGAACACCATGGAAGAGATTGAAGAGACATTGGAAAATTTCAGCACATCGATCTTATCCGAAGCATGAACTACTCTACCATAGATTCTCCCGCACTGTTGGTTTTTCCATCACTGGTCAAAAAAAATATTGCTGAAATGATCAGGATGGTCGGCGATGTGAACCGCCTTCGACCCCACATCAAAACACACAAGACTGCAGAAGGCATCCGCCTGATGATGGATGCAGGCATCAACAAATTCAAGTGTGCCACCATTGCTGAAGCCGAGCTGTTGGCCATGACCGGTGCCAAAGATGTATTGCTGGCGCATCAGCCGGTAGGGCCAAAGGTTGAACGTTTGCAACAACTCACCATCCAATATCCCCAAACACAATTCTCCACCATCACAGATCACCTTGATGCTGCAAAGAAAATTGCTGATGTATTTGATGAGCAAGCGCAATCCATGGGTGTCTATATCGATATCAATGTTGGCATGAACAGGACAGGCATTGCTCCAGATGAAACTGCATTGGCACTCTATGAAGGATTGATGCATATGAAAGGCATCCATTTCATGGGACTGCATGTATATGATGGCCAACACCGCCAGGCAGATCCTGCTGCGCGTGAAACCGCCTGTGACGAAGCATTTCAAGCTGTCTATGGATTGATTGACATGATGGCATCAAAAGGATATCCCCGCCCTTTCATCATTGCTGGTGGCTCTCCCAGTTTTTCCATTCATGCCAAAAGAATGGACAGGGATTGCAGCCCAGGCACCAATATTTTTTGGGACCGCGGATATGGACTGATCTGCCCTGAACAGGATTTTGTACCTGCCGTGCATATCCTCACGAGGGTCATCTCATTGCCTGCGTCAAACCGCATTTGTCTTGACCTTGGACACAAGGCAGTTGCTTCTGAAAACGAGTTGGCCAAAAGGATGTATTTCCCCGAGCATCCCGAACTGAAAGCAGTAGGACAAAGCGAGGAGCACCTGGTCATGGAACTGGCTCCAGGACATGGTTTCAAGCCCGGCGACACACTGATTGGCATCCCCTATCATATTTGCCCAACTGTTGCCCTTCATGAAACATTGATTGCGGTTGAGGGAGAAAAAGTTGTGGGTGAGTGGAAGGTGGAGGCAAGAAAAAGGAAGATCAGCTGTTGATGCCCGCCATATTGCTTAACTTTGCAGCCTTAATACCTTAACATGACCGTACACAAGGAAGGATTTCCCACCATTGCCCTCGTCACCATGCTCTGCCTGTTGCTGGGCTTTGCCACCAATCTTCACCTTGAACCCAGCGCTCCAATGTTGTCATGGGTAATTTATATTGTCCTGCTGGGTTTTTGGCTCTTCATCATTTCCTTCTTCAGGATACCGGCAAGAACATTTACATATGACGAGAATTCAATTGTGTCACCAGCTGACGGAAAAGTTGTTGTAATAGAGGAAACTTTTGACACAGAATATTTCAATGAAAAAAGATTACAGATCTCTGTTTTCATGAGTCCTGCCAATGTGCATGTGAACCGTTATCCGGTTTCAGGAAAAGTGGAATACAGCCAGTACCACAAAGGAAAATACCTGGTGGCCTGGGATCCAAAGTCTTCTACAGAAAACGAACGCCACAGCATTGTGATTTCCAATCCCAAAGTAACCATGCTGGTCAAACAGATTGCCGGTGCCCTGGCCAGGAGAATCGTAAACTATGCTGTACCTGGCGAACAAGCCAAACAGAACGAGGAACTGGGTTTCATCAAATTCGGTAGCCGTGTTGACTTGTTGTTGCCCATCGGCACCAAGGTCAATGTAAAGATTGGAGACACCGTTAAAAATGGTGTTAGCGTACTGGCCACCATTTGATTTCCTGCTTAGAAAATTTTCATCAGCTCACCAAGGTGTTGAATCACATAGGTAGGCTTGATCTTGGGCGTATGCGGAACGGCAGGATTGAAATAGGCTGTATCCCATCCTGCATTCAGTGCGCCCAGGATATCCACCTCCAGGGTATCTCCCACCATGATGCTTTTGTCTGCAGTTGTATTGGTCTTGTTCAGGGCATACTCAAAAATGGCCGCATGTGGTTTCATGATGCCCGCCTGCTCTGAGGTGATGACTTCCTTGAAAAAATGACTGATCCCACTGTTCTTGATCTTCAGGTGTTGCGTGGTCTCAAACCCGTTGGTGATCAGGTGCATGGGATATTTTTTTTCTGAGAGATAATTCAACAGCTCCATACAATGCGGAAAGAGATTGGTTTTGGTGGGAAGGATGTCCAAATAACGATCACTCATTTTCTTTGACAGGGGTTCATCTGTTATTTTGTAATCCACCAGGGTTCGCCACATCCTTCTCCAGCGAAGTTCTTCTCGGTTGATATACCCTTTCCTGAACCTGTCCCAATAAATATTGTTGTGGTGCTGATAGGTTTTGTGGAACTGATCAAAATCACCTGTTGCCTTTTCATCCAGCTTCAATTCTGCATAAAGGTCGCGGAGGGTGGCTTCAGAATTGGTTTCAAAATCCCAGAGGGTATGGTCAAGATCAAAAAAAAGATGCTCGTATTGCTTTGCTTTCATGTTTGCAAAGTTATGCATCCTGGCTTTCCCTAACTTTGAAAAAATCTCAGCCATGAATGTTGTCATCAGCGGAGCATCAAAAGGAATTGGAAGGGCCATCGCCGAACATTTTGCAGCAGAAGGGGCAAACCTGTTTCTCTGTTCCAGGAACATGGACAAGGCCGTTGACTGGCAACAACAGTTGATGAAAAAACATGGCATCAACATCACTACATTCAATGCGGATTTATCCAATGCAGATGAGGTAAAATCTTTTGCTGCACAGCTATTGAAGGCAACGGATGAGATTGATGTACTCATCAACAATGCAGGCAACTATGTGCCGGGATCCGTCTACAATGAACCAGAAGGCCAACTGGAGCAGATGATCAACCTGAACCTTTATTCTGCCTATCACCTCACCAGGGCATTGATTGCAACCATGATCAAAAAAGGAAGCGGGCACGTTTTCAATATTTGTTCCATTGCTGCGCTGAAAGCCTATGCCAATGGCGGATCCTACAGCATCAGCAAGTGGGCCCTGGCGGGGTTCAGCGAAAACCTAAGGGAAGAAATGAAAGCATTCAATATAAAAGTTACAACCGTACACCCAGGAGCCACCTTGAGCAGTTCATGGGATGGGTTTGACATCGACCCCAAACGCATCATGGAAGTGGATGATATTGCCAAGATGATCATTGCCGCCAGCAAACTGTCTGCGCAGGCCTGCGTTGAGGAAATTATTATCCGACCTCAACTGGGAGATCTTTAGGCATCTGCGAACTTGTAGCCCACCCCTCTTACGGAATGAAAATGCTTGGGCTCACGGGGATCTGTCTCAAAATATTTCCTGAAGTTCAGGATGAAGTTGTCAATGGTTCTGGTGGTTGGGAAAACCTGATAACCCCATACGGCTTGTAAAATTTTCTCCCTTGAAACCACTTCGTTGCGGTATTCAATCATCAGTTTGAGCAACATGATTTCTTTTTTGCTCAGGCTGATTAAATCTCCTTTTGTATTGGTAGCAGTTTGTGCCTTGAAGTCTATGCTGTTGCCACCAAAAGCATAATGGTCACCGAGGGTGGTTTTTTCATGCAGTCTTCGGTTTTTCTCAATCAATTTATCTACCCTAAGCAACAGTTCCTCCAGATTAAAAGGTTTGGTCAGGTAATCGTCTGCCCCTCTTTTTAATCCCGCCACACGATCTGCACTGCCGGACCTCGCACTGAGCATCAGGATGGGCGTATCGATGTTGTTGAGCCTGATGGTTTCACAAACATCAAACCCATCTACCTCAGGCAACATCACATCCAGTAAAATCAAGTCATAATATTCCTCCTCCACTTTCTTCAAGGCCAGTGCACCGTTGTTGGCACAGGTAACCTCATAACCCTCCAGTTCAAGATTGAGTTTCAGGGCCTCAAGCAAGTTCTCTTCGTCTTCCACCAACAATATGGAGGCTTTTACAGGATTCATCATGATCGGTTTTTGGGTAAAATCACCTTGAAAACAGTTCCAACAGGATGATTGTTCTCAATGGAGATAGAACCTTTATGGTCTTTTACAATCTTGGTGCTGAGGTAGAGCCCCAACCCAGTTCCTTTTGTTTTTCGCTTGGACTCATCCCCTACCCGGTAAAACTTCTCAAACACTTTTTGCTTTTCCGCATCTGGAATTCCTGCACCCAGATCAGCCACTTTGATGATGGCCTGATGCTCCAGCTCCTGAAGACTAACCGATATGGGCATTTCGGGAGTGGTATATTTAACAGCATTTTCAATGAGGTTATTGAGTACTAGCCTGATCAAGAACTCCTCGCCATTCAATACCACTGGACCTGAAACCTCCAGAGCAAATGACCTGGCCGGGTACCTTTTTTGGAAAGCACTGACTGCTGAAGAAAGCATTTCCGCACAATCAAATTCCTGTTTGGTGAGCTGGTATCCACCAGACTCCAGTTGTGAGCTGAGGAGGATATTGTTGCACAGTGCATCAAGCCTTTCGGTTTCATTGATGGCATCACCCAAAATCTTTGATTGACGCTCTTCATCCAGCTTATGCCTGCGCAAGGTTTCAAGATTCAACTTGGTCACAGCGATGGGGGTCTTCAATTCATGGGTAACTGCCATCATGAAGTTTTTTTGCTGCAGGTGATAGCGGATTTGACGGCGCACCACACTGTAGACAAAAACGGCACCCAAAATGGTGATGATGAGAAACGTAAACCCCTCTCCAATATATTGTTTGGCATTCCTGTCATGCGCATCTTTCAAAGCATCAATTGCTCCCGGGGCAAGGGCACTGTTCTTCATTGCCTGCTCCAACTGAAAGGCCAGCATCAGGTCATTCTGTTGATCCAGTTCAATATACCACCAGGCCAGGGCGGCAATCAGGTAAATCAGCAACAACCAGAAAACATAATTGATGAACTTGAGTGGAATGCGATCAAAAAATTTACGCATCTTATTTCTGTTTTTCCAAGCGAAGACCGACATTGAAAACATGATGGAGTGGTTCAATCCGCATGTCGTGGCTGATCTGAATGGTATAGCTTCCGGGCTTGATGAACCTTACGGGATCCTTGTAAAGCAAGACCCGGTGATCAAAAATATCATCCATTCCGGAACCCAACCAACGGTTGTTGGCTGCCAAAGGAATATCAAAACGTTCGGAGCGCGCAACTGAATCGCCGGGTAGTTTACTCTTTAAACGGATCCAGACATTGTTGTACTCGTAGGCATCAGCGTGGCGAAATAAAAAATAGACAAGATAATTGGCGCTGGTATCCTTGATTTCAAAGTTGAATTCATTCGTTTGGGCATTGGACCATTCATTTCCCGGCATGAAAACGACTTTCTCATACAGACCCGTTTCGGTGCATGAAACAACAGTCAATAAAGATGCAATAACAATTAGCTGTTTGAATGACATGTGGCAAAGTTAGGCATCAATCCATAAATGGCACTGAAAATGCAAAAACGATTAGAGCACGTTGAGGATCTGCTCTTTGGCCTTTTCCAGCTCATCTTTCATCTCCACCACTGATTTCTGGATTTCTGCATCATATGCTTTCGATCCGGTCGTATTGATTTCCCTTCCAATTTCCTGGAGCAGGAATGAAAGCTTACGGCCTTTTGAAATTTCCTGCTCTGCCAGCAGGGTCCTGAAATAAACACAGTGGTTGGAAAGCCTTACTTGTTCCTCAGTAAGGTCTATTTTCTCTATTTTCCAGGGCCAGTCCTTCGTCTGTCCTGTGCTTGTTGATCATGGCAATGGCGTCTTCAATGGTAGATTTGTATGCCACCCATTCTTCATCGCTGGTGGTTTCTGTTGAAGTGGACACCACTTCAGGCATCCGCAGGATAGAGGCCAGCAATTGGCTGTCATCAGCTTCCAAACTTTCTGCCAGGCCTTTGATCTGGTTGTAATATGATGCAGCAAGATCTAAGTTGACTGAGGTTGGCCTGGTGGCCCCGTTTTGCTTGATGATGATGGTGCACTCAATGCTGCCCCTTACCAACTGTTCAGAAAGCATGTTCCTGATCTCAAATTCAAAAGGCTTTAGCTGAACCGGTAACTTGAGCAACAACTCAAATTGTTTTCCATTCAACGAGCGCAACTCCACCAAAACAACTTTTTCATTGATTGCTTTTTCTGCCCTGCCGTAACCGGTCATCGATCTTAACATGTAAAATATTTATTGCAATGTAAGAGAATTTCTTGGCTGAAAAGCAGGCCTGAAAAGAATTTGAAGATGATAAACTGCTTAAATGCACAACGCCCAGTTGAAACCGGGCGCTGTTATATATATGGGTTAATAAGTACGGGAATAAATTCCCTTCACAATATTAAAAATATATTTCATCAACTTGAAATATTTGTTGAATTATTTTATTCACATTTTTTTTCAAGATGTTAATTACTCAACAATGCTCATCTCCCCACCTGATCTTGAATGCAGTGAATGCATAGCATTATCTTTGTTGGAAATTTAGCAGCATGAAGTTCCCAACGCCCGTTTCCATTGAGTGGATTGCAACATTGATCAATGCAAAAATTGAGGGCAATACAACAGGATTTGCCACTGGTATCAACGAGATCCACAAGGTAGAAGAAGGTGATCTTGTATTTGTGGATCATCCCAAATATTACAAAAAATGCATCGACTCTGCTGCCTCTTTTATCATCATCGATCAATCAACAGAATGCCCTGCAGGAAAGGCTTTGCTGATAGTTGAGCAACCCTTTGAAGCCTACCTAAAAATCGTAGCACAGTTCCGTCCATTTCATGCCGCCACATCCATGATCGACCCAACAGCATCGATTGGAAAAGGCAGCTATATTGCTCCGAATGCTTTTGTTGGGCAGCATGTTTCGATTGGAAAAAATTGCACCATTCATCCCAACGTGAGCATAATGGATCATTGCATGATTGGTGATAATGTCATCATACAGGCCGGATCAACCATCGGGTCTGATGCATTTTATTACAATACAAAAAAGAACAGGGATGTCTGGTACAAGAAAATGAGCAGCTGTGGAAGGGTGGTCCTTGAAGACTTTGTTGAGATTGGAGCTGGTTGCACCATCGATAGGGGCGTCACGCATGATACCATCATTGGTGAAGGCACCAAAATGGACAACATGGTGCATGTGGGCCATGATGTGGTGGTTGGAAAAAATTGTCTGTTTGCGGCGCAGGTCGGCATTGCTGGAGCAACCACCATTGAAGATGGTGTCATCCTCTGGGGACAGGTTGGTGTCAACAAAACAATCAATATCGGCAAGAATGCTGTTGTGATGGGACAGAGTGGCGTTGCCAACAGCCTGGAGGGTGGAAAAACCTATTTTGGCTATACCGCTGAAGAAGCGATTTCCAAAAGAAGAGAAATGATTTGGATCAGGAGAATTCCAGAAATATGGAACATGATCAAACAACTGCAAGAAAAAAAATAGGAACAATAAGCAGCTGCAATCAACGCATCATTTTCAAATAACCAGCACAACACTCGCTGATGGTTTGGCTTACCGGCTTGAACCCAAACCCCGGCAGGGCATTCAGTATTTTTGTATTGTCGAAACTCACTTTTTGCTGTGCAGTCTCCGCTGTTTCCTTTGTCAGCAATGCTTCCTTTCCAGTGATCCAACTTTTGACTCTTTCGATCCTCCATACAATGGCAGCCAAGGTTGGATTGACTTTTCTGGAGGGAGGTTTCTTTCCGAAGGCCTGGGCCATCTCGGTAAAAATGGACCGATAAC
>JAJTFY010000096.1 GCA_021299175.1 Chitinophagaceae bacterium | reverse complement strand
TGGAAACGGCCATGATGTTGGCCCCATTTTTGGTGGCAATGGATGTTGAGGGAGCAGATAGTTTGAGTGTACTGAGTTCCTTGATGAATAGTTTTTTACTGCTCCCAAAAATGGGTGAATCATCCGGTGTAATCACAGCACCCATTTCAAACTGGTCTTTCAATACGGGATTGAAAAAATCTTCATTGAATTCAATGCCAAATATTTTGGGCAGGATATTGAATTGTTTGATTTCATTGTTTGAAGAATCATTTCCCAAAAGAACCAAAACGCCACCATTGGCCACCCAGTTTTTGATGGCCGTTGCATCTTCGGGGTTCATGTAACGGGGTGCTGGAGTTTCTTTCTGCGTATCGGGATCCACCATGATGAAAACGCTGGCCTGCTTCAACACCTCAGCAGTGGGCCTTTCAGAGGAAAGGACTGTGGTTGCACCATGTTGTTGAAACAGTTTGCCGAACATGGAATAACCACCATTGTCGCGCTCATCCCAAACATAGTGCCATTTTACTTCTGTGCCAGTGGCATCTTTTCTCCACTCATTATTGAAATAATTGTCCAGGTATACTTTCTTTCCTTTTGCGTTATTCCTGTTTTCGCCAAACTCCATCTCTGCAGCGCATAGGATGAATGCCCCCATTCCTTTGGGATCATTGGTGATGACGGGTTCAGACATATAATAAGCAAAGCTTCCGTCGCGGTATGGATTCCCGCCAAGCCCAGATACGGTAACTGTTCCCCTCAGGTGAATGCCGCCAGCAGAATCCACTATAAAACGTTCTTTGATGCCAGCGTATCCACGCTCAGCAACAACATGGTATTTTTCTGCCACATAGCCCAACCTGCTCGCCTTTGCCAATGTATAGGTCAGCATAGAAGAACCGGAAGATTCTGGATAATTGGGCTGTTGGTCTTTTCGGTCTACGATATCGTACCATAGCCCTGTAGCGGGATCCTGCACTTTTGCTACTGCAGCAGCAAAGCGATCAAGGATGGCAATCAATTCTTTTCTTCCAGCATGGTTTGCAGGGAAATAATCCAGCACATCAACCAGCGCCATGCCAAACCAACCAAGACTTCTTCCCCAAAAATGCGGTGAATTGCCTGTTGTTTTATTGGCCCATTGTTGCTGACGACTTTCGTCCCAACCATGGTAGAGCAGTCCTGTTTTGGGATCCCTTGCATTTTTTTCAATCAACCGAAATTGCAAAACGATATCATCAAAGGCCTTGTCTTCATGAAACAATTTTGCATATTCTGCCATGAAGGGTTGACCCATGTACAATCCGTCCAACCACATTTGTGAAGGATAGATTTTTTTGTGCCAGAATCCACCTTCCTTGGTGCGGGGATGTGTGAGGAGTTGTTCACGAAGCAATTGTGCTGCTTTCCTGTACTTTTCTTTTCCTGTTACCTGGTAAAGCATCAACAAGATTTTTCCGTTGTTGACATGGTCAATATTGTATTCATCCTTCTTGTATCCTTTGATGGACCCATCCTCTCCAACATAATAGTCCATGGATTTTTGGATATAATTGAACCAGGTCCTGTCTCCTGTAGCATTCCAAACATCATCCATCCCTTTCAGGATGACGCCTTGATCATAGCGCCATTTGGGTTGTTTGTCGCCAGTAATCATGAAGGAATCAGGCCACATCCGCATGGCTGTTTGCGACATGTTGGCACTGAACTCCATGTCGTTCAACTGAATATTCGAAATCTGCACTTCGGGTAACACACGAATGAAAATTGCCTTTCCTGCAACATTGTATTGTGCTGAAACACCAATGCATGCAATGGTTGCAGTATATAGCAACATGGTAAACTTGGATAAAAAAAAATTCATTGTTGTTTATTTTTTCTTTGGCTCAGGCACCGAGGAATCCGAGCTATTTTCGATTGATAATTGTAAATCATCAACATAAAGTAGACAAAAGTTAGCTAAATTTAAGTCTGTGTTTTCATTATTCAACACTAAACCCCAAAAATGGGGAAATAGAATCAGTCAAGAAACGATTAGATGGAGATAATCACTGAGAAGCTTAATATGAAGAAAGAACTTATCGTCTTAATGAAGATCAACATAATCAAAGTGATGCCCTGGTAGTCAAACGAAAAGGAACTTCGCAGGTTGTTTTTATACCCGTTTTGACAATATTGGCAGCTGCAATCCCCATGGCTTCAAAATCTGTTGAAATAGTGGTGATGCCATTGAGGATGATTTTTTTAAGCGGCGTTTCATTGTAGGAGATTACCCCTATTTCCTTTCCAATTTTCAGTTTTGAAACAATGATTTTTTCAATCAGCGTTACCAAGTCATCGTCCATCAGGTTGATATATACTTCTCCTTTCTGAAGCTTTTCGCGTTTGATATCATGCACGATGGAATAATTGAATGCAAATTCTTTACAAAATGAAATGAACCCTTTGACAATCTCATCGGGGTAATAACTGTTCTCAGGAAAAATAAGCTTGATGGTTTTGTATTTTTTCAATTTGTTCAGGGCTTGCACCAGTGCACCATGGATGTCTTTTTCAAAGTTTTCATATACTGCGCTGATATCCCCTGTTACCCCGGGGATCACTTTACCCAGCATGATCAACTTGCTCTCGTAAATGATTTTTTTGTGTGGACTCAACTTATTGAACATCAGAAAGACCCTGGCCGTTCTGTCTACATCTACACTGCTGATAAAATATCCTTTGCCAGGAACTGAACCAATAACTCCCTGGGTCTTCAGATGCTTATAGCCCTTTTCTGCTGTGTCCCTGCAAATTTCAAAATGAAAACTCAACTCATTGATGGAAGGAAGAACATCCCCTACGGTCAGCTTACCATCCTCAATGGCTTTGGTGATGCAATTGGCAAGCTGCTGGTACTTGGGCGTAACAGAGAACTCGTCAAAGTAAATCAGTTTAAAAAAAAGAGAGGTTTTCATTTGTTCCAAATTATGCTTGATTTATCACTTCCTCGTGACAACAAAATTTAATGAGCTCTTGCCCAAATCCTTTGAAGTTGCTACAGCAATGCCACGTTGATCTTTCTCGTTGACTGCATTGTAAAAATGATAAACTACATCCTTGTACTTGATCACGCAGGGTTTGTGTGCATACTTTGCATCAAATGTCTCAGTAGGTTCAATCAGGCTTTCGCCTTCCCAATCTGTCCAATGCACCAAATCATATGAACATGCAAAACGATCAAAGGCCTTTGAACGATTTTTCCAAAATGCACCAAAATAAAACATCACCCAAACATCACCAATCTTCTGAATATAAGGATCTCCGGTAATACCTGCTTCGTGATGAACTACGGGCTCTGTTTTGAAGCGTCGCCAGTGCAGCATGTCGTCAGAAAGCGCCATACCGATTCTTTCATATCCCTGCGTTATTTTGTTTTTCATGGCAGTATCACCATTTGCATTGTAATACATGACGTATTTTGCGTCCAAACGCTTTTGCTTGTCAACAATCACTGTGCTTTTGAATTCCTTCCTGTTTTCCCACCATCGCACATCTGCATCTTTTGAAGTAAGAACAGGCGCTACATAGGTGACCCACTCATGCGCCTTGCTCGGATCTTTTTTGGTACTCGCCATGCCAATCGACAACTCCCCCGCTTCATACCCAGAACTCTTTCCACCGATATAACTCATCCAACTGCGTCCCTTGTGTTTACCCAAACGGTAATGCCCTCCCCAATTGGTATCGTACAGTGAAAAATATCCTGCCAGTTGGCTGGCATTCCATGCAGTACTGTCCTTTGGGAAAGAAAGCAACCGGCCTATGGTTTCCCATTGCAGGAGATTTTTGCTTTTGGCCAGCCAAGTTTCATAACCCTTGCCATCAAAAACAATGTAAGACATGTACCAGGTGGACTTTTTTTTGAAGATGGTAGGGCAATCCACTTTAAATGAATCATTCTTGGGTGTCAATACCAATCCATATTTATAAGGACTCTTGACCTCATCGTAGATTTCTTTCATTTTCTCTGGGGAAACAGTCTGGGATAAAACAGGAAATGATGCAAGCAAGAAGAATAGGCTCAAGTAATTTTTCATTTTCCTGGAATATATCATCGTGGATGATTTAACTGTACAACTTAAGGTTGATGAGGTTATCACCCACGGTGTTGGGATTCCATGCATCATTTATGGCCAGGGCTGCTCCCAGCGCAGTGGCTTGGGCCACCTCAGCAGCATATACTTTTTTATCATTGTAATGGGATGCCAGCATGCTCATGAAAACATGATTTTTACTGAACCCTCCATCGACAAAAATATTTTCAGCATCCTGGTGTTTCAGGATGAGGTCAATGCTTTCAATTTGTTTTTTTACCAGCACTGCTATCAGGATATTGTAGGCCAGATCAGGAGACGCTAATTCCATCAGGTCAACAGCTTCAAAGCTGGAAAAGTCTTTTGACAACATCCTTTCTCGTACCAAAGCAGATAAGCCTTGGTCAAAGCGAATGCTTTTGTAAAAATCAGCCGGAATGGCATAATGGGAAGCAATACGCTCTGCGCCTTTCTCATGTTCATTGCCCAGAAAAAGCCTGGATGCCTTGACGGGTTTTCCAGTGAATTGCAGGTAACAAAGGCAATCCTTTTGCAGTTCTTCATCAGTAAGGGGCACATGATCAAATGGATTGAGCGAGATGCTCCAGGTACCTGTGGACACCAATACAAAAGGATGTTTAAAACAGATCAGGTAAGGAATCAATGCAGATGAACTGTCGTGCAATCCGATACCACAATACAATTCCTGCCCCTCAATATTTATTTTTTCAACATGCGCAGAGGAAATGATGGGAGCAAGCACTGGCGCAATGCCTTCCTGCTGAACCCAGTCATGGTATGTTTGTTTTGTGAAGTCCCAGAGATTGGTATGACAACCTATACTGGTGATATCTGTTACCGCAAGATCTGTAAAAATATAACTGAGGTATTGTGGAAGATGCAGCGCAAATGCAATACTGGCAAATATTTCAGGCTGCTCATGCTTGATGCGCAATACCTGCATGCCTGAATTCAAACTGCCCAGGACCGGTGATGCGGTGCACCGCGAAAATGCTTTTCCACCACCATACTTTTCATAAAAATCATGCTGAAGATCTTGAGGATAAGGCTTCAGGTAATTGTAAAGTGGCGTCAATGTTTTTCCATCGCCATCAATATAAACGAAACTTGCACCATAGGCAGTGAAGTTGATAGCCTTTACTTCGAATTCCTCGAGATGCAGGGATGACTTGATCAACTCAACTGCAGAACTGGTCAAAGAGGCCAGGTCTTCACAAGCAAATCCATCCTCATCAACCGTCTCTTCCATCCGGTCACTCTTTTCATAGACCAATTGGTATGACTGATCAAAAAGCAGTAATTTCTTGTTGGTTTTTCCAACATCAAGAATGGCAACAACTGGCTTTTTCTGCATGATGTACGTTTATAGAATCAGAGTCCTGTTGCTTTGGATACGGCACCACGCTCACCAATCAGGGTATTCCTGACTTTCATTGCACGGTATGCGCCCAACGGATCGATTGCAGCACCACTCCTGCGCCTTGCTTCAGCAACTACAGACCGTACATCAGTACGGAATGCCTGCTGCAAAATTTCCTGCGCCCGCACCACATCATTGGATTCCCTGGCCTCATCAAGGGCCTTATCATCCACCAAAAGGGCTTGTGCATATGCAATCTGAATGGCCTCCACTGATTGCAGGAGATCTTCCAGGGGATCCTTGATGTTGTGTGATGCATCGATCATCCAGCCAAGGTCTTTGGCATGGTTCATTCCGCGGGCATCCATACCTTCGACGAGTTCCCTGAAAATCAGGAAAAGCTGATAAGGCCTCATGGACCCCACTGTCAAATCATCATCGCCATATTTTGAATCGTTGAAATGGAATCCACCCAGTTTCTTTTCCATGAGCAACAAAGAAACAATCTGCTCAATATTGGCATTGGGAAGATGGTGACCAAGATCAACAAGCGTGTAAGCCTTGGGGCCAAGCTTGGAGGCATACAACAACGACTGACCCCAGTCACCCACAGACATGGAATAGAAGTTGGGTTCGAAGGCCTTGTATTCAACAAATACTTTCCAGTCTTCCGGCAATCCGGCATAGATGTCTTGCAGGCCTTCCAATGTATTTTGAAAAGCCTTCCTGAAATTCAACTGCCCAGGAAAACTTGATCCATCAGACAACCAGACGGTCAGTGAATTGGAACCCAATTCTTTTCCGTATTTGATTACTTCCAGGTTATGGTCTACCGCTTGCTGCCTCACACCCTTGTCCACGTTTTGCAGAGAGCCATATTTGTAACTCAATTTTTGACCCGCCTGATCCTGAAAGGTATTGGAATTCATGGCATCAAAAACCAACCCATGGTGTGCCGCCAGTGCTTTGATTTTTGCAGCATCCGAAGGAATGTCCCAGGGAATGTGCAGGGAAATGGCACCACTCGATTGATTGAGCTTGTGCAAGAGTCCCACATCTTCAATTTTCTCCTCAAGATTTCCAGGCTCACCTCCAATAGAGAAACGACCAAACCTTGTTCCCCCAGCACCCAGTGCCCAACTTGGAATCGCGACTTGAAACGCAATGAGTTTATCAATCACTGCTTCAACATTGGTCAATGAGGCAGCATGAAATTCAAAATTCCTTTTGTGCCCCGACTCCAGTTGAGCATTGAGTTCATCTATCCTTGACTGTTCTATTTGCATAAAGGCGATTGATCTGTTTAAAAACTAACGTACAAAAGCCATGGCTACCCCACCATCCACATTGATCACGTTTCCGGTAGACTTGTTCAGCAATCCACCCGTTACTGCAAAACATGCATTGGCGATGTCTACAGGAAGAATGATCTCATTCAATAAGGTTCGTTTGGCATAATAGGCAGGAAGCTCCTCAACGCTGACACCATAAGCCTTTGCACGGCCTTGTGCCCAATCGCCTGCCCAGATTTTGCTGTCCGCAATGACTGCATCAGGATTGACTGTGTTCACACGGATCTTGTCCTTGCCAAGTTCTGCAGCATTGAGCCTGCTCAAATGCAACTGTGCTGCTTTTGCAGAACCGTAACCAGCATTGTTTGGTCCGGAAACCAATGCATTCTTGCTCACGATATTGATGATGTCTCCACCCATTTCCTGCTTGCGCATCACGTTAACTGCTGCCTGTGTAACAAGGAACTGTCCTTTCACCAAAACATCATAAAGAATGTCCCAGTCTTTCTCCGTATGTTCTTCAATGGGCTTTGAAATGGACAAACCTGCTGAATTGACAATAATGTCTACACCACCAAATGCCAAAGCAATTGAATCTAGTGCCTTTTCGATGCTCTCCCTGTCAGTCACATTCATCAATGCAGCGGAAGCAGCATCCTTGCCAAACATGGATTTGAATTCTGCTAGGGTATTGTTCATCCTGTCATCATCGATATCACTGATCACCACGCAGGCGCCTTCTTCTGCAAATTTCTTTGAGATGGCCTTGCCAATGCCACCCGCACTGCCAGATACAAAAGCAACCCTTCCTGACAATGCTTTGGGTTTTGGCATCCTTGAAAGTTTGGCTTCTTCCAACAACCAATACTCGATATTAAATGCTTCCTGATGGGGAAGCGCAGTGTATGATGAAATGGCTTCAGCACCACGCATTACGTTGATGGCATTGATGTAAAACTCAGCCGCCACGCGCGCTGTAGACTTGTCTTTTGCAAATGTGAACATGCCGACTCCGGGATAAAGAATTACCACAGGATTGGGATCACGAAGTGCCGGACTGTTGGGATGCTTGCAGGCATCATAATATGCTGTATACATTTCACGATAAGCATCAAACTGCGGCGCGATGGCTGCTTTGATAGCCGCCACATCTGAAAGATCTTGCGCTGGTGAAAGGCCCAATACCAGAGGGCTGATCTTGGTACGGAGGAAATGGTCAGGACAGCTGGTACCCATGGGTGCCAGTCGATCCAAATCGTTTGAGTTGATGAATTCCAGCACTTTTGGAACATCGGTAAAATGCCCTATCATCTTGTTCTTTGAGGAACAATATCCACGGAGAATGGGAGCCAGTGCAGCTGCCTGAGACAGGCGATGTTCCTTTTCCAAAGATTGAATTTTTTGTCCTCCAAAAACAGAACCATTCTTGGCCACATTTTCTTCGATGTATGCGGCACATTTTTCAATCACCTCCAGTGAATTGATGTAACAATCATAGGCGGTGTCACCCCAGGTAAACAAGCCATGAGAGCCGAGCATGATGCCCCTGATGCCAGGATTTTTTTCCAGACATTCTTTGATTTGCAGACCAAGGTCAAAGCCAGGACGCTGCCAGTTCACCCAACCAATGCTTCCTTCAAAAAGATCTTTGGTAATCTGCTCACCATCTTTTGAAGCAGCAATGGCGATGGCTGCATCAGGATGCAGGTGATCGATATGTTTGAATGGAAGAAATCCATGCAAGGGTGTATCGATGGATGGTGCTTTTGAATCCAGGTCAAAAATGCAATGGTTGAACAAGGCCACCATTTCATCTTCCTGTGCCAGCCCTTTGTACACGCCGGTAAGGCTTCTCAGCCTTTCAACATACAAGGCGGCCAGTCCGCTCCTGGTAAGGGATCCAATGTCTCCACCGGATCCTTTGATCCACATCACTTCTGTGTCTTTGCCCGTCAAAGGGTCTTTCTCAATTGTTCTGCA
>JAJTFY010000095.1 GCA_021299175.1 Chitinophagaceae bacterium | reverse complement strand
GTTAGGGCAGGGTCATGGTTGATGGCTTCGGTGTTCATTGTTTTGACGATACAAATATCATCAGCGATGGAGGCAATATTGGGAAACAGCTCTGATATCCAGGCACCAGACTTTCCATGTTGTGAGAATCCAAAATTAGACCCAACAAGCGGAAATTTTTCCTGGTTGGCCGTCATGCCTGTAAGCCTTTGACCCATGCGAATGGAGGCCGGCAACTCTTCACCATGCATCTTGTTGAGCAAGGGTTTGTAGTCAAAGGTTTCCAACTGGGAGGGGGCACCATTTTGGAACAAATAAATGATCCTCTTGGCCTTTGGGGCATACTGTGCAAGCCCGAGCGGCAATGAGGACTGTGTGTCAGCACCAAACAATTGGTCCTTGAACAACATTGAACCCAATGCGGCGCTTCCAAATCCCAGTCCTGCCTTTGTCAGAAAATGTCTTCTGGTAACGTTCAGCCTGAATTGTTTTTCCTGATTTTCCATCATCTTATTTTACAGTGGTTTCATCCAAATTAAAAATCATCTGATTCACCTGCATCAATGCAGCTGTTTCAGCGATGTTATTCGTTTTGATTTGCTCAAATTCTCCCGCTTTTAAGAAACCCTCAGCCTTGTCTTTGTGCTGGATGAATTTGTTTTTTTCCTGCAGGTAATATCCTTTGAGCATTTTCATTTCATTCTCAGTGGCCTTTCTGCAAAGCACCAGCCTGAATACCCTTTCCAGTTTCTGATCTTCTGTCAATGAAAGGTTTGACGTGCGCTGTGCCAGCACCCTCGCGGCTTCCAGCAGCTGCGGATCATTCATCAATACCAATGCCTGAAGGGGTGTATTGGTTCTGGATCTTGTTACTTCACATTGATCCCTTGTGCTTGCATCCATGATCAGCAACGCAGGGGGAGGAGCGGTTCTTTTAATGAAATTGTACAATCCTCTTCTGTAGAGTTTGTCGCCCTTGTCCTGAATGTATTTGGCGAGTTCTCCTCTGCCTGAGGTGGTGGCTTCCCAGACCCCTTTGGGTTGGTATGGCTTCACACTGGGGCCCCCAATTTCAGGGTTGAGAATGCCCGATGCAGTAAGCAGCAAATCGCGTTGCAATTCAGCACTCAGCCGGAGCCTTGGGAAGAAGCTGAGGTATTTATTGTCAGGATCTTTTTGCAATTTGTCTGATGATCTTTGGGCCGATTGTCTATAGGTGGAAGAAGTTACCATCAGACGAATGAGTTTTTTGATATCCCATCCGGATTCCCTGAACTCAACAGCCAGCCAGTCTAACAATTCAGGATGTGAGGGCAATTCTCCCTGCATGCCAAAATCTCCAGAAGTCTTTACCAGCCCACGTCCAAAGAGTTCATGCCAGATCCTGTTCACATAAACCCTTGCAGTCAATGGGTTCTGCGGATCAATCATCCATTTTGCCAGGCCAAGCCTGTTTTGTTCATATTTTCTGGGGTTGTAAGAAAGGATGGAAGCGGGAGTGGCCATCTGTACAGTATCCGCTTTTTGGTCATAAACCCCTCTTCTGAGCAATTGCGTTTCCCTTATGCCAACACTGTCTTTCATGACCATTACAGACACATCCATCGTATCTTTCTTGTTGATAAAGCTCAGGATGGAGGAAACGTCGGCTGTACTGATTTTCATGTTGGGAGGATCTGCAAACGAGGCATCGATGGTGCCAACAAGTCCTTTTTCCGGAACCTTGTCAAAAAAAGCAAACATGCTGTAATAGTCTTTTTGGGATACAGGATCGTATTTGTGGTCATGGCATTTGGCGCATTCCAACGTGATGGCCATGAATGCCTTGCCAACAGTATTGGTTCTGTCTGTCACGTATTCGACCCTGTACTCTTCATCAATGACGCCCCCTTCCTGAGTAATTTTATGGTTCCTGTTGAAACCGGTAGCCAGCAACTGCTCTTTAGAAGGATTGGGAAGTAGGTCACCAGCCAATTGCCAGGTGAGAAATTTGGAATAAGGATAGTTGCTGTTGAATGCGTGAATGACCCAGTCTCTCCATGGCCACATGGTGCGGTAGCCATCATCCTGGTAGCCATGACTGTCAGCATAACGGGCAAGGTCCATCCATTGGATGGCCATTTTTTCGCCGTAATGCTTGCTGGCCAAAAGTTCATCTACAATTTTTTCATAGGCATTGGGAGACTTGTCTGCCAGAAATCGCTCTTGTTGTTCTACGGTAGGTGGAAGTCCGGTAATGTCCATTGAAACCCTTTTCAACAAAGCTTCTTTGGATGCTTCAGCATTGGGTTCCAAACCTACCTTTTCCATTGTTGTAAAAATGAAATGGTCAATGGGGTTTCTTGGGTTGAGTGCTTCATCTGCCTCCGGAACTTTTGGCCTTACCGGTGCAATGAAAGACCAGTGCTTTTTGTATTTAGCTCCCTGTGCAATCCACTTTTTAATGATCTCAATTTCATTTTTGGTCAGACTGAGATTGGAGGAGGGGGGAGGCATTACTTCCGATGTGTCAGCACTAATCAGCCTGGCATACAATGCAGATTGCATGGGGTCTCCCGGAACAATCACATGTTTTGAAGGATCTTCTTTCAAAGCGGCATAGGCACCTTCCTCAGTGTCCAACCGAAGGTTGGCCTGTCTTTTGTTGGCATCCGGACCATGGCACTTGAAGCAACGGTCTGATAGGATTGGCCTTACGTGGAAATTGAAATCCACCACATCAGGGACACCTCCTTCTTCCTCCTTTCCGGAGTTCAGGAAATATAGGGTAAGGCCGATCAAGAGCAGGCCCGCAGATACCGCCAAAAACCTGTTTTTTGCGGCTTTTTTGATTTGTGTTGACATCATCATTGTACAAGCGTCGTTTCAAATCGAAAGTTAATGATTTTTGCGGATTTATCGATTTCTCTGAAAACAGATCCTCGTCATCCCTCTATCATAGGGAAATGACTAACTTTAGCCACCTTTATTTCAACACTATGACAACAAAACACCCAGAATTCCTTCAACATGTTGAGTTAATAGAGTTTGTCCAGGAAATGGCAGCGGTTTGCAAGCCCAAAGACATCCGCTGGTGCAATGGCTCTAAAGCGGAGTATGATGAATTATGTCAACTTTTGGTTGAAAATAAAACCTTTACAAAGCTGAACGAGGAACGCTGGCCCAACAGTTTTGCCTGTAATTCTGACCCAAGTGATGTGGCCAGGGTGGAAGACAAAACTTTTATCTGCAGCAGGAGAAAAGAAGATGCAGGGCCCACCAACAATTGGGTAGACCCCAAGGAAATGAAGTTGAAGATGAAAGCAGTGTTTACCGGCTCAATGAAAGGTCGAACCATGTATGTAATACCTTTCTGCATGGGACCTCTTGGCTCACCGCTTTCAAAAATCGGTGTTGAAATCACTGACTCAGCCTATGTTGTGGTGAACATGCATATTATGACACGTGTTGGAGACAAGGTACTTGAATTGTTGGGCGCAGATGGCGAATTCATCAAATGCCTGCATTCACTGGGTGCGCCGCTGGAACCGGGTCAGCAAGATGTTCCATGGCCATGTAACCCCACTACAAAATACATTGTGCATTATCCAGAAGACAGAGCCATTGCATCATATGGTTCTGGATACGGCGGCAATGCCCTTCTTGGCAAGAAATGTTTTGCGTTACGCATTGCTTCTGTGATGGCCAAGGAAGAGGGATGGTTGGCCGAACACATGCTCATTCTTGGTGTGGAAGATCCCCAAGGTAGAAAAACCTATGTTGGGGCGGCATTTCCCAGTGCCTGTGGAAAGACGAATTTTGCCATGCTGATTCCTCCAGAAGACATGAAGGGCTGGAAAGTAACCACTGTGGGAGACGATATTGCATGGATCAAACCTGGGAAAGATGGGAAACTCTATGCCATCAATCCAGAATACGGATATTTTGGGGTAGCCCCCGGCACCAATGCCAAGACCAATCCCAATGCCATCAAGGCCTTGTCCAGCAACAGTATTTTCACCAATGTTGGTGTCACTCCCGAAGGAGATGTTTGGTGGGAAGGCCTTACCAAAGAAGCGCCCAAGGTAGTGTATAATTGGAGGGGGGAATTGCATGACCCTGCATTAGGAAAACCGGTTGCCCATCCCAATGCAAGGTTTACTGCTCCTGCATACCAATGCCCCAGTATCGATGCTGAGTGGGAAAATCCTGCAGGTGTGCCTATCAGTGCTTTTATATTTGGCGGTAGAAGAAGTACAACCATACCCTTGCTGTACCAAGCATTCAACTGGAACTTCGGTGTTTACCTTGCGGCAACCATGGGCTCAGAAACTACTGCCGCAGCTTTTGGAGACATTGGAAAGGTGAGAAGGGATCCATTTGCAATGCTACCATTCTGTGGTTACCATATGGCAGATTATTTCAACCATTGGTTGCAACTGGGTCGCAATATTCCCAACCCACCAAGGATATTCGGCGTAAACTGGTTCAGGAAAGACAAAGACGGAAACTTTACCTGGCCTGGATTTGGGGAAAACATGCGCATGTTGAAATGGGTTGTGGAGCGGGTATACGGCGAGGTAGTTTCCATCGAAAGTCCTATTGGCTGGGTTCCCAAATATGAAGACATTGATTGGGGAAGCCTGTCATTTACTCCAGAGCAATATGATGCGGTGATGGAGGTGGACAGGGAGGCCTGGAAAACTGAAGTACTGGCACACGAGGAACTTTTTTCAAGGATGTATGATAAGCTTCCCAAGGAGTTTTTCTTCATGCGTGAACTCTTGTTGTCGGGTCTTTGGCGATCTCCCGAACATTGGTCACTTGCTCCAGAAACACATTGATCCCCGCGGAGATTAAGTACCCTTCAGCAATGATTGTACGCGGAAATACGTAATCTTCAAACTTCAAAATCAAAAAGCTTTCAAGTGCCATTTTGGCTTCCTATTTTTACATTGTCAACGCAGAAGGGGCGTCACAAACAAACCGAAAGCAAGACAAATTCCAACCTAAATCCACATAAATCCAAGATCCAATATCCTGAAATTCCAGCCCGATCCAATACCTAAAAAAAGCCTAAATCCAATCCTACGTTATAGCCAAGGCGTCCTGACCATGAAGCCAAATTAAAGCAGAAGCAACGCCTAAACATATAAACCCCGCAAGTGCGGGGTTTTTTGTTTTTTGGGTCTCTTGGGAGGGCCCAAACAACATTTGTTGGAATCCCCTTCATGCAATACTTTTGCATCACTTTTAAACAGTTTCTATGGGAAGGATTATTGCTTTTCGCGAAGCCCTCAGGGAGGCGATGCAGGAAGAAATGAGAAGAGACGACAGGGTTTTTCTGATGGGAGAAGAAGTTGCAGAATACAATGGCGCCTACAAGGTTAGTCAGGGTATGCTCGACGAATTCGGTCCTAAAAGAATCATTGATACACCTATTGCAGAGCTCGGATTCACTGCCATTGCCGTGGGTGCCGCTCAAAATGGCCTTAGGCCAATTGTTGAGTACATGACCTGGAACTTTGCCGTGCTACCACTGGACCAGATCTTGAATACTGCATCTAAAATGCTGGCCATGAGTGGCGGGCAAGTGGGTTGTCCCATCGTTTTCAGGGGTGCCAATGGTTCTGCAGGTCAGTTGGGTGCACAGCACTCTACTGCATTTGAGAGCCTCTATGCCAACATTCCAGGACTCAAGGTGATTTCAGTTTCTAACCCATACGATGCAAAAGGCCTTCTCAAAAGTGCTATTCGCGATGATGATCCGGTGATCTTCATGGAAAGTGAGGTGATGTATGGCGATAAAGGAGAAGTTCCTGAAGAAGAATACCTGATTCCGATAGGAAAAGCAGATATCAAAAGACCGGGCAGGGATGTAACCATCGTGTCATTCAATAAAATGATGAAGGTTGCCCTGGGCGCAGCAGAGGAGCTGGAAAAAGAAGGCATCAGTGCTGAAGTCATTGACCTCAGGACCATCCGACCATTGGATTGGTACACTATCCTGGAAAGTGTTAAAAAGACAAACAGGCTTGTTATTGTTGAAGAACAATGGCCATTTGCATCCATCTCTTCCGAGATTACCTACAGGATTCAAAAGGAAGGGTTTGATTATCTTGATGCCCCTATCAGGAGGATCACTGCAGC
>JAJTFY010000094.1 GCA_021299175.1 Chitinophagaceae bacterium | reverse complement strand
TCTATTCTAACCGGTATCATCTTGAGTAAAATCAAGCATGTTGAAAAACTGATTGGGGGGTTGAAATATATTTCAACTTATGTCTTCAAGGCATTGCACTTTGTGATGCTCTTCGCCCCCATCGGAGCCTTCGGGGGAATGGCTTTCACCATCGGTAAATATGGCATTGCAACCCTGATCCCATTGGGGAAACTGATGATCACTGTATACATCACCATGGCTGTATTTGTTTTTGTGGTGTTGGGATTGATACTCAGGTATTATAAGATCAGCATCTTTAAATTTCTGAATTATATCAAGGAAGAATTATTGATTGTACTAGGTACCTCTTCTTCTGAAGCAGGACTTCCCTCTCTGATGGAAAAACTTGAAAAAATGGGATGTTCAAAACCTGTTGTTGGTCTGGTAGTACCTGCAGGATATTCTTTCAATTTGGATGGGACAACCATTTATTTGTCCATGGCGGTTATTTTTCTTTCACAGGTCTTTCAAGTAGAGCTCAACTTATCAGAGATGCTCACCATCATCGGTGTGTTGATGATCACATCCAAAGGCGCAGCAGGTGTTACTGGAAGTGGATTTGTAGTCTTGGCATCTACATTGACTGCCATCAAAGTTATTCCGGTAGAAGGACTCGCATTGTTATTGGGAGTTGACAGATTCATGTCTGAAGCAAGGGCCATCACTAATTTTATTGGCAATGGAGTTGCGACTGTTTTTCTCTCCAATCAGGAGAAAGCATTCGATAGAAAATTAATGGAACAAGCCTTTTCAAAAGAAATATACGAGTACGATGTACAGGAAAAAATTTGATCAGACTTTGATCAAATAATCGGCAGCATAGGTAATCATCGGGTCCATTGTTTTATAACGCACCTTGTATCCCATCCCTTCCACCATACCTATTGCTTGTCTGAATACTTCATTTGATTTGTATCGTGGATCCGGATTCAAGTCAACATCAATCCAAACAGGTTTGGGCAATCCATTTGATCGCATCAACTCTGCAGTTTCAATTGCATTCCATACTTCAGTGAGTAACCTGGTTGCACGTACCAATTCTTTGGGGGATTTCCATCTTCTGTATATCACGTGCGCTCCTTTGCCTTGGCGGTACATGGCAATCACGATTGCATAGATGGTATTCTCAGCATAGTTTTGCGAATCGCAGCCGATCATGATTTCGGTTTCAGGGAAAGCAGAAAGATATTCCTTCAAGTACGCAATGAAGTCAACTTCTGCGCTGGAATGCATTTTTCGGAAAAGAGATTTCTGTTCCATAATTATACCCTTCTACAATCTACTAAGATTTAAAATCTTCAGATGCACAAATTATGCACAAGACCCTGTATGAGATCAGGCAGAGACATCATCCATCAAATCCCTGATTACCACAGAGGAGGCGACTGCTCCGAAAACAGCTGGTAAATAAGAGATGGTTCCATAGGCGGACTTTTTGAAATTTTTACCATCCGTCAACATTAAACTTTCTTTGATAGGTTTCTCTGGTGAAAAAACAACCTTAATGCCTTTGTAGATACTCGCAGATTTCAAATTTTTTCTGACCTGTTGAGCAAAAGGACAGTTGTAGGTTTTGGATATGTCTACCACTTGTAAGCGCGTGGGATCCAACTTGGCTCCCGCTCCCATGCTGCTTACTATGCGAATCTTCGATGCAAAAGCTTGTTTTAAAAAAGTAATTTTCGGTGTAATGCTGTCAATCGCATCGATGATATAATCCGGCTGCAGTTTGAGCTGCTCCTCAACCATTTCCGGAATTACAAATGACCGAACAACCGATAATGACAATTCCGGATTGATGGCTTTCAGCCTATCCGCCATGATCTCGGCCTTGGGCTGACCGTGGTTGGTAGCCAGCGCTGGCAACTGGCGGTTTCTATTGGTTGGATCGACCACATCCCCATCAATAATGGTCATCTTCCCAATACCGGATCTTGCAATGAACTCTGCTGCATAGGAACCCACGCCACCGAGTCCAACGACCATGACATGCCTATTGGTCAGGCGTTTTAATTTTTCCTCCCCAATCAACAATTGCGTCCGTGATAACCAACTCAAATCCTCCATACCCTTAAATTGATCGGTAAATTAAGTTTTTTGTATATTCAGTGTACATCAAATTTAAACGAAATGCATCGCCGTTCTTTTTTTCAAACCAGCTCAATGGGAGCAGTAGCTGCTGCACTTCCCAACCTATCTTTCAACAACATAGAACCACCTGCTGCATCCAGAATCAAACTCAGTGTTTCAAGCTATTCATATTGGCATTTCAAAGGGGATAAATTCCCCATTGAAAAAGTCATCGATGATGCGGCATCCATGGGACTCGATGGCATCGATGTATTGCACAGGCAAATGGAAAGCGAAGACAATGCTTATCTCCAAAAACTGAAAAAACATGCGTTTGTAAATGGCATTGCCATGACCTGCCTCTCTATCCATCAGGGATTTGTTACACCAGACAAAGACGAACTCAAAAAGAATGTGGATCATACAAAGCATTGCATTGAATTGGCGTATAAAATGGGGATCCCTTGCTTGCGACTCAATACGGGCAGGTGGAATACCACAAAATCATTCGATGAACTCATGAAGAACAGAGGCATTGAACCGATTCTACCAGGATATACCGAAGACGACGGATACAAATGGTGCATTGACGGTATTCAACAATGCCTGGACAAAGCCAAAGAATGCGGCGTATTGCTGGCGCTTGAAAATCACTGGGGACTTGGATCCACACCGGAAGGCATGCTGCGCATACACGATGCAGTAAATTCACCCTGGCTGGGATTGTTGATGGATACCGGTAATTTTTTGGAAAATCCCTACGATAAACTCAAAATGATTGCCCCTAAAACCAGTTTCGTTCAAGCCAAAACTTATTACGGCGGGGGTGTCTGGTATTCGTTGGAATTGGACTATGACCGCATCGCAAAGATTTTGCAGGATGTCAATTACCAAGGATATATTTCTATTGAATTTGAGGGAAATGAAGAAGCAAAATCAGGAGTCAGAAAAAGTGTTGCTCTCCTGCGCAAAGCTTTGAAACAATAGTCATCTAATAAAAAAACGATTGTCATGACAAATCAGAAAACAAATTCAAGAAGGAAATTCCTAACCCAATCAGCTTTTTTGGGAGCCGGCGTTTTCCTTTCAAAAGACATCTTGGCCCTTGCCAAAGCAGACTCAAAATTTAGCGGTGTCCAAATTGGCACCATTACCTATTCATTCAGAAGTCTGCCGACGGATGTAGACAAAATAATTGAATACTGCAAACAGGCAGGTGTAAGCGCATTGGAATTGATGGGCGAGACAGCTGAAGCCTATGCCGGATCTCCTGCTGCCAATACCATGCCCATGCGCATGATGGGTCCTCCTCCCGGTGCTGCACCTGGCCAGCGTCCACAAATGACCGATGAACAACGCAAGGCCATGGCAGAAAGAATGCAAAAGGGACGTGAATGGAGGGAAACGGTATCGATGGATAAATTCGTGGAACTGAGAAAAAAATTCAAAGATGCTGGCATCAGCATTTATGCATACAAACCCAATGCATTGGGTGAAAATAATTCCGATGGGGAGATTGAATATGCAATGAAGGCTGCAAAAGCATTGGGAGCCACTTCTGTTACAGTTGAATTACCTACAAAGCCAGAACAATCAAAAAGACTGGGTGATATTGCTGCCAAGCATAAAGTGTATGTTGGATACCATGCACATTTGCAAGCGACCGATACGGCGTGGGATCTTGCACTGTCGCAGTCTCCATACAATTCATTGAACCTAGACTGTGGACACTATATCGCAGCTGGTGGAAGCAATACAAAAGAATCATTGCTGAAATTGATTGAAGCCAAACACGACAGAATCACCAGCATGCATTTGAAAGACCGTACCACCAAAGAAAAGGGTCAGAAAAATTTAGTTTGGGGAACAGGTGATACTCCGATCATTGAGGTTTTACAATTGATGAAGAAAAAGAAATACAAATTCCCAGCTACCATTGAATTGGAATATGAAGTACCGACAGATTCCGATGCAGTGAAAGAAGTTGCAAAATGTGTTGAATACGCAAAAAAGGCTCTCAGTTGAGAGCCTTTTTCTTTTATGAGGTTATGTTAATTACATAGGCTTGATTCTGAATACAGTCCCTGGATTCTCAATACCAACATAGATATATCCGTCTCTTCCCATTTCCACATTTCTCGTACGTCCAATATTCAAAAGAATTTTTTCTTGTCCAACTACTTTGTTGTTTTGCATCATCACACGATTCACATAGTTGAAACGCAATGAACCCACCAGCAAACTTCCTTTCCATGCCGGATACTTGGTTCCTGTTACGAATGCCAATCCACTCGGCGCAATAGAAGGAATCCAATAATTCACTGGTTGCTCCATACCTTCTTTTTTACTAATTGGGGTGATGGGCTTGCCGTCGTAATTGATACCATAAGAAATCACGGGCCAACCATAGTTTACACCAGACTTGATCAAATTCAACTCATCACCTCCGCGTGGACCATGCTCGGTTTCCCAAATCATTCCAGTTAAGGGGTCCATGGTCATCCCTTGTGGATTCCTGTTTCCGTAGGTATAAATTGTTGCTCTGGCTGAACCATCTTTCACAAAAGGATTGTCGGCAGGAATGGTTCCATCATCATTGATCCTGTGAATTTTTCCAGGAGATGTTTTGATGTCTTGCGGAAAAATCTTTTCTTGTCCACGCTCTCCCATGGATATGAACAAATATCCTTTCTTATCAAATACCAACCTGGATCCATAGTGATGTTTGGTTGATGTATAGGGAAGTCCTTCGAACACTTCCTGCTGATCAACAAACTGACCATCTTTGATGCGACCTCTGACAACAGCGGTTGTGCCCAATTTCTTTCCTCCCTCTTCTTTGAATTTGGAATAAGAAATATATACCCAACCATTTTGATCATATTTGGGATGAAGAGTGATATCAAGCAATCCGCCTTGGCCTTCAGCCAACACGGCAGGAATACCAGCAATGGACTTTTTATTTTTGTTTTGATCAACATGATAGAGCACACCGCTTCTATCGGTAATTAAATAAGTATTGTCTGGGAGCTGCTCAAATCCCCATGGACTGTTCAACCCAGTTGCAACAGTATCAAGTGTAACCGTCATACCAGCAGACTTAAAAATGGCAGGTCCAGCTGGTTTTGATTTATCTTTTGCAAAATCATATTGCTGAACTGTTTTCAAACTCTCAACAATCAAATTGGCGACTCCATCGATTTCTTTACTGGTAAGCACTCCTTCCCATGAGGGCATTCCAAAATCAGCATATCCCCCGTTGATGCTCTTCAGCAAATCTTCTTTTTTATTGCCATGTTTCCATACCCTGTCTACAAACGCGTCTACACGTTCGCCATGACAGGAAGCACATTTTTCAGTATAAATCTTTTTGGGGTCCTGATCAGCCAACCGATTGCTTGACGCAAATTTCACCTGAGAAAAAGCCAAGAGAGCGGTTGCCGATACAAACACTGTGATAATTTTTTGCACTTTGTTCATATAAAAGAATTGAGTAAAGCAATTTACGGATGAAAAATCATACTTGAGCAAATTCAAAAAAAAGCCCCGTTGCGGAAGCAACGGGGCGGACTGCTTATGAGAACTATGAGAGCTAGTCTGGGATTTTATCAAGAGCAGGTTTATTTTTCTCTGCCCCTGAATATCCGATATTTTGATTGATTACTCCGAGGCTGTTGGCAAGAATAGCCGGACGAGGGATTGGCCACAATACGTGATATGGACTCATAGTATATTGATCCCCACGAATATTCTTGATCCCTTTGCCATAGAAATCATTCTTAGCCATGATCCTGTCATAGAAGAAGTTGGCAGTAGAGAAACTGTTCGCAGTATAGGTTTTACCATTGTAAGACTTTCCAGTTTTGGCAAAAATATATGACACCCTGGTGAGCTCGGTCTTCCTTGGTTCTTCGTAGTACAATTCCCTTGCTCTCTCATCGAGAATTGTTCCAATGTCAACTACACCAGCTGCGTAAGCATCACATCCTGCACGTTTTCTGACCGTGTTAACGTCTGCAGTGGCACCTGCAGCATCACCTTTCCACCAATATGCTTCTGCTCTTAATAAATAAGTCTCGGCCAAACGGAATGC
>JAJTFY010000093.1 GCA_021299175.1 Chitinophagaceae bacterium | reverse complement strand
AATCATCATCGCCATCCTTGGCATTCACCATCAGGAATCCTGCACGACGGGGCCCTGGAAATGGAATTTCACCTTTGATACCATGCCAAAGCACCCTGTTAAACTCAATGTCGTGGTTGCTGTCTTCTTTGGCAAAATTGAACTGCTCTGATTTTTTTTGCCACTGGTTGATCGCCGTGCTTTTCTCATTGAGGCTTACACTGGGAATGATGGCCTTGAAAGGGAATGCCCTGGGAGATGAATCAAAACAGCGCCACATGGGAGTTGCGGCTGCATCATACTGAGACATGGGTCCCATTCCTAAAATCAACTCCATCGTTCTCAACACAGAAGTGGTTGAATACGGCGTATGGTCTATATAACCACGCTTGACAAACCCTCCGGCAAGATACACTGGACTCCTGTGGGCATCAACATGGTCAGCACCATTCTGCGCATCATCTTCGAGAATAAAAACAGCTGTTTCATTCCATATAGAACTTTTTGAGAGTGTTTCAATGTATTGAATTGAGGAACCTGGTTGATGGCAAGCAATGAATCAAATTCGCGCTTCCAAAAGTTAACCCTTGTGGTATCACGGATATTCATGTTGTATTCAGGAAAATAACTGCAGTTGTGTCCTTTGAGGATGGGAACGGTAGGATTTCCGTTGCTCATGAACTCACCATAACTCCTGAAACTGACACCATACCGGAAGCAATTGTTCCAAATAAAACCACCCTTGTTGTTGGCAATTTCACGTTCTCCTTCGCCACCATAAGTACCACCACGGCTTCCATAACTCGACGGCCATGTCTTTTCAAGATAATCAGTTGCATACCCACCCATGCTCCAGTTATGCCCGTCTGCACTGACCTCTGCATTCACATAAAAATTATCCAGCAAAACAAATTGCTTGGCCAGGGCGTGTTGGTTTGGTGTGATATTTTCCCCAAACAACAACAGGGATGTGTCTCCATTGCCTCCTTTTACATCAGACAATACCTGATCATAGGTCCTGTTTTCCTTGATAACATAGAAGACATGTTTGATCGGTGATTTTTGTCCGGCTTTCACCGGAATGGGAAATCCTGGAGCAAGGCTATCGGCAACTTCCGACTTCTTGATGGAGTAAGGGGAATTCCGGTAAACGGCAGCAGTATATACTTCCAACTCAGGCTGTTTGGGTGATGGGATAATGCTCATTGTCCCCTTGAACAATCCTCCAATATATTCAACCTGTGATGCATCCTTTACCTGAAAACCATGGTGGATCACATCCTCTTTTTTTCGGATAGGAGAAGGTCCAAATGGATTAGCCATAGAAGTCATTCCCTTACCATTGGCCACCCATATTTTACCATTGATGCACCTTACTGCCGTTGGATACCATCCAACGGGGATAAAGCCTTTTGCAATACTTTTTCCCTTTTCAGCAATATCAAAAACCGCTAAACAATTGTTATCCGCATTGGCGATGTACAATCTTTTTGACACAGGATCGATCGCCAGGCTGTTGGTGGTTGAGCCACTGGGAGAATTAGGAAAAAGTGCAGCATCCAATGTTTCGATGACAATTTTATTGTTAACATCAATCACCGATACGCTGTTATCATTGGCATTGCAGACATACAGCAATTTACCATCTGCAGAAAGTAACATCTCATTGGGATTGTCTCCAACGGTAATTGGTCTCTGCCAACGCGTATTAACAAGATCAAATACCAAGACCTTGTCACATCCCCAACAGGTAATGAACAGTTCTTTTTTATCCTTGCTCAACTTGCAGTCATACGCTTCTGCATCCAATCCGAACTGTGCAACTATTTTTTTGGAACCAAGTTCCACCAGATACAATTGTTTGTCTTCACGGGTAACAACATAGATCATGTTTCTTGATTCATCAATTGTCAGTCCGGCGGGCCCGATGCGGTTGGGCCAGGGCTTTCCCAAAACAATTTTGTCAACCATTTTTAATTTTCCACCAGAGATTTCATATTTCAAGATCTGGTTATCATGTCCACCTGAAACATAAATGAAACGTTCATCGGAAGTGAACGCAATACCATACCATGATTTAGGAATGTCAACGGAATCTATCACCTTCTCAGCCTTCACATCAATCAACTGAATGCTCTGCGTACTTTGTCCATTGTTGGTGACAGCAAGGTATTTCCCGGATTTACTTACTACCATGTTCAAAGGAAGATCACCCAAACCAAAAGATTTACCGGCAGGGCTTAATTTCCAGCCATTGGGCAGGGTGATGGGCGCAGCCATTTTCTGGGCTGATGTTGAAACAAACATCAAAAGAATACAAGCGGTTTTGAAAAAATAATTGATCATGTTGAGGTTTTGTTGAGCACTTTTATTGTTTTAAAGATACGACCATCATCGCGGAAACGGATCGGCCCATGCCGTTGATCCCTGACCCGTGGGTCCTGTAATCAACATTGAAAATATTGTTCAGGTATGCCCGGAAGGAAAAGTTTTTTGCCTGGTAAGCCAAATGCATGTTCAGCAGATTGAAACCGGGGGTTCCTCCAGCGGGGATTCGGTTATCTGATTTATCCCCTGCTTCCAGTCGCCTTTGAGGAGAAGCGTGGTCAAATGAAATACCAGCAACAACCTGGTTCTTCAGGTACTCAGCACTTATCCTGGCATTGAAGGGAGGGATTCTTCTCAGTGGTTGATTCTTCGTGAGGCTTTGTCCATACAAATTGGTGGCAGACAACTGGGTTCTGAAAAATTTAGCTGGCTTATAGACCAGCTGAGCTTCCCATCCACGAATGAAACCCTTGTCCACATTTTCTTTGATATACACATCATATCCATTGATCCGCTCAGTAGTCTTGACCCTTGAAATCAGGTTATACAGTGTAGTCCGAAAGACTGATAGTGAACCGCTCAGATTGCTACTGAGATATTTTACACCAAGCTCGTTGTTGACTGATCTTTCTGGCTTGAGCGAGTAGGCAGGGACTTCATACCGGAAATCAACAATACCCAAGGTGCCCAAATCATCAATATTGGGAGCCCTGAAACCATCGCTGATATTGGCATACAAATAAACAGCCTTGAGCAATTGATAATTGGCGCCTCCCTGAAAAACAAGTGCTTGCGGCTTGAGGATTACCTTCCCAAGGGTAGCCTCATTGATCGTCGCAATGTACCGGTTGTAGCGCATGCCTGCCTCCAACTGTAATTTATTCAATTGAAAATGGTGCAATGTGTATGCCGCAATGTTTGCGTAGCGTGCCCCATTAGGATACAGTCCGCGCAATTCGGTATTGACACCCGTTGCAGTATTGTTCTCTTTTCTTTCACTGTGCACCCCGTCAATGTAAAGTTCAATACCAGTGTTCGCATTCCAATGAGCATTGAAATGTTGAGTTAAATCAATGCCCGCTGAAGTTGTCGAGATCCTGTCACGTTCAAAGCGGGTGATGGTACTGCTGTTTTTTCTGGTGAACCTTGATTCAGCAACATGCTGGTTGGCAACAAAAAAAGCCAAGGATTTAAAATACGTTGAATTGAAATATTTTTTCAATTGCAAATAACCCAATCCTCTTCCAATTGGATCTGAAGTATTTAGCGCAAAATTCTCCAGGATATACTTATGGTAGACGGGTACATCAGTTTGTTGAAGCCACTGATATGCTCCTGTCAATTGCCACCCTCTTCCGAGGTCATTCATCCACTTGAAGTCAAAAGATTTTTCTGCATACGCAGATGGCTTCTGAAAACCAGTGCTATCGCCCCCTTTCAAATCACCAAAATTTTTATTGCTTGCACCAAGCATAAAAGCAAATTTTCTGCCCTCATATTTCAGTTCAGGTCTGAAAGAAAATTCCATGCCTGTTTCAGTCAGGCGCAACGAAGCCTTTTCATTCCATTGAGGTTTTTCCTGGAACCTCAATGCAGTGGTCTGAATATTGATAACCCCGGTCATCGCATCACTTCCATATTGCACAGATCCTGTCCCTTTGATCACTTCAACTTTTTCAACAATAAAGGGATCGATAAGTGTCATGTATTGGTTGGGACCATACCTGAATATTGAATTGTTCAAGCGTATGCCATCAACCAAAATCAGGGACTGATTGCCTGTCAATCCGCGCAAAAAAGGAGAACCACCTGCATGGTTGGTTTTTTGTATAAATATTCCGGGAATGCCTGTGAGTGATTCTGGAACGGTGCGAGACAACTGCCTGGATGCATCCTCTCGCGAAAGAATTGTGATGGAATAGGGCAATCTTGATGACTGAGACAAGCGTTTGGTTGCAGTCACTGTCACCTCATCCATTGAAGCAATGGTATCCGTTTTATCCTGTGAAAATACAGGCATTGTAAACTGGCAAAAAATCAAAAAAATAACTATTGATATCTTTCTACACATACCCCTACTCGTTATCTTTTTTATAATGTTTCTGACGCTGATCATCTTCATCATCCATATCCGGTCCCTGGATTACTTTTCGCCAATCAATATCCCTCTTATAACGTTTCATGGCTTTGGATGCATCAAAAACACGCTTGTCTGGAAACTCCAGTGAATAGGGTGTAAGGTCTGGTTTGCTTGTGAAAAAGTCGCTCAAAGAGGAAGCTGTAACATCATATTGGTTAACATAAGGTACAGCAAGGGTATTGTAAATCATCTTGAGGATAGAACCAAAATTGGCATGGGTATGTGATACATAATTTCGCTTGACATAAGGGCCAGCCAGCATGAGAATGCTTCGATGTGCATCAACATGGTCTACTCCGCCCTGCGGATCATCTTCAGTAATCACTACGAGCATGTTCTTCCAATAAGGTGTTCTGGAAAGAAAATTCAAGATCCTGCCAACGGCCAGATCATTGTCTGCAACATAACTATGCGTATAGGGATACCCATCCTGCGGTCTTGGAGAGGCAGTATGGTCATTGGGAATCTGAACAGTCACCAATGAAGGCATTTTCTCTTTTCCCTTCAACCACATTTTGGTGAACTCTTGCTCAAATTGGTTCATCCTGAACTGATCAGGAATATTGGTATTGTAGCCTGCATAATTGTGACTGGTCCTGCTGAACAATGCATCCTGCATGGGTACCATCACACCGTGTGATGCACCTGTAGCGGTATCATACCATTGCTCACGGACATGTGCAGTCTCATTTGCCTCACCAAAATTATAAAACGAAACCCCCTTCCTTTCCAAGGCCTCCCAGAGTCCTCCTGTTTCAGCAAAATCTTCAGGATCCATGCTTCCCGTTGAGCCTGGAAATCTTCTTCCGGGTGCTGGAGAAAAAAACTTTTCCGTTTTGCTGGTATTGGAATTGACTTCAACCCACTCATTGGGAATTACTCCCATCATCCAATGATGTCCATGGATGGATGCATCACTGTCACAATAGAAATTATCTGAATAAGCAAACTGTGTTGAAACCTTGTGGTGATTGGGTGTAATGTTCGCATTGGTTAATACAAGACTGTCTGTTGGACCATCTTTCTCGGCCTTTCGCTTTACACGCACATCAACACCAAGTCCAAAACGCGCAATGCTTGAGTCCCCATTGCCCGTTTTCAGCTGACCCATCACCTCGTCGTAGGTTCTGTTCTCTTTGGTGATGTATACAATGTGTTTGATGGGCGAAATCTTTTCGCCGGGATAGTTGGGCATTGGATTATCATCCTTGAGCGCATTTACTTTTTCATAGGTATATGCAAGTACCTTGCTGGTGTATGAAAGCAATTGTTGTTGATCGGGCATGGGCACCCGCTGAAAACTCGCCAGTTGTATATCACCAACATATGTACCCTGTGGAGGGGCCTTGAAGTTTTTACCACCATTGGGACCGGCACCAAGTCCGCGGCAACTGATGATGTACATTTCCTTTTCATCAGGCGAAAGCTTAACCCTTGTTGGCCCCCAGCCTGCTGGGATTAGCCCTAGTGTGGCATCGGTCTTGGTATCGACAACCGCAACTGCATTGAATCCAAGCAGGGCAACAAAAAGCCTTGAACCATCTTTTGATATGGTGATGCCAAAAGGAAGAAGCCCCCGGTATCGGTCAAGCAATGGATCTACTTTGATTTGTATATGACGAACAATCTTACCGCTTCTGTAATCGATGACGGCAATATTATCGTTGGTGGCATTGGTTACATAAGCATATTGTCCATTGATGGCAATACTGTTGGGGCTGGATCCTCCAATGACTTCAGCATCCTCCAACATCTGACCAATCAGGTATCCGGTCTTCAATTTGGATGTCACCGTATTGGTTTGCAGATCAATGGTGAAAACACTCATCGACTCCGGTGCATTGGGGTCTCCAACGCCAGGAATCTTTCTGCCCTCCACAACCGTTCCATTGATGGACTCCTTGGAATTGTGCGCGTATGGATGCCTTGAAATCAGCATGCTGTCATAATTCTCTTTTGTAATACCCTCAATCATCGGATACGCATACATCCCCACATTGGCAACTACTGCAGTTTGATTGTCGGGACTCAATGCCAAACCAAAAGGAAGTCTCCCTACAGGAATAGAAGCCTTGATTCGCTTTGTTGCACAATCAATCCTGACCAGCCGATAATTGGCCTGATCCAACACCAGCAACTCATTGCCCGCTGCATTGTAGATCAGATCAGAAGTAAAACTGTCCTGAAAAATGATATCTCCTACTTTCCCATCCAACGCAAAACTATCCACCACCTTGAGCTTGATACAATCAAAGGCAATGATGGTTCCATTATCTCCCCCACTCAAAAAAACGGTTTTGTTGTCCTTGTGAAAAGCAGCACCAAGCAAGGATCCCTTTGTGAAAGGGCTG
>JAJTFY010000016.1 GCA_021299175.1 Chitinophagaceae bacterium | reverse complement strand
CTCTTCAACAGGCCGAAGGCGACCCAGCCTTCGGCTGGCAAGTTCAACCTCTAACTGTCAGAACATCCCAATCATTTATGAATTTCCGAGCTGAAGTGGAACTGAATGCCCGGATTATTGGCAATTTCAGTATTCAGGAACCAATCACTTTGAGCAAGATAAACCACATGTCCATCCTTGTCAATCACAGTATTGGCGGTTTTAAATCGAGTGAATTCCTCCAATTTTGATTTGTCTTCTGCAGTCAACCAACAGGCTTTATAAAAAGGCAAAGAGTTGAACTGGACTGATGCACCATATTCCTGTAAAAGCCTGTATTGTATCACTTCGAACTGATCGCCAATCTTGAAATTCCCTGTATCAAACAAACCCACAACATCACCGGGATATGCTGTCTCAATCACATCTTTGTCTCTTGCTAAAAAGCTGTAAGGATTGCTGAATCGAACATCCCTATCGAGGCGCACATGATGAAAATATTTGTTCCGTTCAAACTTACCGGAACATACCCTCAAGAAGGCAATCCTGTCCCTGTGTTTGGGGTCCAGGTTGGCATGTATCTTAAAGATGAAGCCACTGAATTTATCTTCCTGCACATCCACGTGTCGGGCAGTGGTATCGCGGCTCCTGGGTTCAGGCGAAATGCGGATGAAAGTATCTAGCAACTCTTTCACCCCAAAATTATTGATGGCACTGCCAAAGAAAACCGGCGCCTTTATACCGCTGAGGTAAGCCTCATTGTCAAAATTGCCATACACCCCATCAATCAGGGATGCATCGTCTCTGAGTTGATCGGCATCTTTCTCTCCCACCAGGTTGTTCAACAATGGATCATCAAGGTTATCAATTTGGACACTGTCTTCTGCAGTCGCTTTCTGATTGGCATTGAAAAGCAGCAAACTTTTATCATAAAGGCTGTATACTCCCTTGAAATCCTTACCAGAATTGATTGGCCAGCTCAAAGGATGCAACAAAATCTTGAGCTCTTTTTCAATTTCATCCAACAAATCAAAAGGATCTTTACCATCGCGATCGAGCTTGTTGACAAAAACAATCACGGGAGTGTCGCGCATGCGGCAAACCTCCATCAGTTTTCTGGTTTGCTCTTCCACCCCTTTTACACCATCAATGACCAAAACAACACTGTCAACGGCTGTTAATGTACGGTATGTATCTTCAGCAAAATCCTTGTGACCGCGAGTATCCAAGAGGTTGATCAATACCCCCCTGTACTCAAATGTCATTACAGAGGTGGCCACACTGATACCCCTTTGCCGCTCAATTTCCATGAAATCACTGGTGGCGTGCTTCTTAATCTTATTGCTTTTTACAGCCCCTGCCGTTTGAATCGCTCCGCCAAAAAGGAGGAATTTCTCAGTCAGGGTAGTTTTTCCAGCATCTGGATGTGAGATGATGGCAAAAGTCCTGCGTTTGCTTATTTCGTTTTCGTACTTCATTGTTTCGCGTGCGCAAAGGTATGACAAGAACATTCATTATTTTTGGACAATGGGAAGAAAACTGGTACACCCAATCAAATTGCCACAAAAAACATCCAATGCGCTGTATACGCTTAAAAATTGGGTATTTATAGCGCTGGGGGTATTATCAGCAGGATTTGGATTGAAGAGTTTTTTACTGCCCAATCATTTTATTGATGGCGGAGCCACTGGCATTTCCCTGCTGCTCACGCAAATCACCCAGCTACCCTTTTCGCTGATCATAGTGCTGATCAACCTACCCTTTTTAGCACTGGGTTACAAACAATACGGGAAAAGCCTGTTTTGGTCAGCTTTTATTGCCATCATTGCACTGTCCATAGCTGTAACCTTTATTCCATACCCGGAAATCACAGAAGACAAGTTGCTGGTGGCCACCTTCGGTGGATTTTTCCTTGGGGCAGGCATAGGCTTGGCCATGCGCGGCGGAGGTGTACTTGATGGAACTGAGATCCTTGCTTTGACCTTGAGCAGGAGAATTTCCGCATCGATTGGAGATATCATCCTGGTGTTCAACATCATTATTTTTGCTTTTGCAGCTTACATTCTTGGCATCGAATCTGCCCTTTATTCCATCTTAACCTATCTCGTGGCATCAAAAGCCGTAGACTTTTTTGTTGAGGGCATTGAAGAGTATACCGCCCTCACGATCGTATCCAACCAGCACTCAGAGGAAATCAGCACAATGATCATTGAGCAGTTCGGAAGAGGAATTACTACCTACAAGGGATCTAAGGGGCATGGCAAAAAAGGAACGGTAAAAAGGGATACAGATATCATTTATACCGTTGTAACCAGGCTTGAAGTGAGCAAGATCAAAAACGAGATACTGGCCATAGATCCGGATGTTTTTATGGTCATCAATAGTGTAAGGGAGATCCGTGGAGGAATGATCAAAAAGCGGCCGCTGCACATGCACTGAAGTCCGTTTGTCATCAGCAACATCCCTTCAGCATTTTTTACCCTTTGGCTACCATAAATCGAGTAATTTTGTACGATGCGGAAAACCTTTGAAATATTGTGGAACACCCTCAAACTTGCAATACAGGAGTTGGGGAAAAACAAGCTGAGAACATTCCTCTCACTTTTTGGGGTCACCATTGGTATTTTTTGCATCATTGGCGTACTCGCTACCGTCAGTAGTTTAGAGAAAAATATCCAGGATGGGGTAAAATCTCTCGGTTCAAATACCATCTACATAGACAAATGGGATTACCAGGGTGGTGCAGAGTATCCATGGTGGAAATATGTAAATCGACCCAGTCCAAAGCTTATTGAAACCAAATTGCTCAGGGAGAAAATTAGTGCAGACATCAACATCGTATTCAATTTTACAACGCAGTCTTTCATCGAATATGATAACAACAAATTGGATGGAATCAACTACCACGGCATCACTGAGGAATTTGATAAGATTCAACCCATCGATATCCAATATGGCAGATACCTCAACCAAATGGAATTTGACTATGGAAGCCCCAGCATCATCATTGGATATGACAATGCAGAAAAGCTTTTTGGGAATCCTGAAAGAGCGGTTGGAAAAGAAGTGGACCTGAGGAACAAGAAAGCCATCATTGTCGGCGTGATCAGAAAACAGGGAAAGAGTTTCATCGAAGGATGGCAATTCGACCAAAGCATTGTGCTCTCATACCGGTTCATGAAACAAATGTTGTTCAATGAAAGGTTCAATAATCCCAAAATTATTGTCAAAGGACCCGAAAACATGAGCACTGATGCGCTGAAGGATGAACTCAAAGGCGCCATGCGGTCCATCCATCGCCTTGGCCCGATAGAAGAAGATGATTTTGCACTCAATGCCATCAGCGACTTCAGCAAAGCCGTGAGTTCTCTTTTCGGAAGCATCAACCTCGGGGGATGGATGATTGGCCTGCTCAGCCTGATTGTAGGAGCCTTTGGCATCGCCAACATCATGTTTGTAACCGTTCGGGAGAGAACACCCATCATCGGGCTTAAAAAAGCGATAGGAGCAAAGAAACGAACCATATTGATTGAATTCCTGTTGGAAAGTGCCCTGATTTGCATCATTGGCGGACTGATAGGCATCGTATTGGTTGTTGTCATGGCCCAAATTTTGAGCAGTGCTTTTAATTTCCCCATCTTCGTATCTGCGAATATTCTGGCGCTGGCAATTGTCATTTGCGTCAGCATTGGGGTGCTGGCAGGTATTATTCCAGCAATGATTGCCGCTAAAATGGACCCGGTTGTGGCCATTCGATCTAAATAAAGGAAAAATCAGCCAACTACTCATTCTCGTAGCTACTACATTACTATAACCACCAAGAACATGGTGGATTGTACATTTACTCAATTAATTCAGATAAGCAGTCCATCATCTTGGGAGAGTAAATGAGCTTGAGTGTAGATTTGAATTGTAGGCAATAACTCCCTGATCACCCAAGAAAACGAACCAAGATGCCAAAGCCAATCACTCAAAAATCTCAGCTCTCTGGAATCGTGTTAATTTCATTTATCATTCTTGGCACTTCAACTTTTTTTAGTCTGTCCAAAGACGAAAACAATGAAGCATCCAATCCCTGCGCACATGAGCTGCAAGGAAAAATTTTAACTCTACCTTCAGATAAAGACCAATTTATTGTGGTAGACAACAAGGGTAATCATTATTTTCCGGTTGTAGAAGGTGAAAAAGCGATGATCACAGAAACCCAATCTGCAAGAATTTGTTATAAGAAAATCGATGCATCAAACCCAAAACACAAGATCATACACGTTGAAAAGGTAGTCTCCTTACCTTCGCGGAATGAAAAAAGGTGAGAACACCTATATACTGGGCATTGAATCTTCCTGCGATGAAACATCGGCGTCTGTTTGCCATAATGGAAAAATAGTTTCAAACATCATTGCTACACAAGCAATCCATACCCAATATGGTGGCGTAGTGCCAGAATTGGCCAGCCGTGCACACATGCAAAACATTGTCCCTGTTGTAGACCAGGCCATTGCTGAAGGTGGCATTTCTCTTGATCAACTTGATGCAGTTGCTTTTACAAGTTCCCCCGGACTGATTGGTGCACTTCTGGTAGGCACTGGCTTTGCAAAATCACTTGCGCTATCACTCAATATCCCTCTGATAGCCGTGCACCATATGCAAGCCCATGTATTGTCCAATTTGATTGCAGATCCTCAACCTGAATTCCCATTTCTTTGTCTTACAGTCAGTGGAGGACATACACAGATTGTCTTGTGCAAAGACGCACTGAACATGGAAATCCTGGGCGAAACACTTGATGATGCTGCTGGTGAAGCATTTGACAAAACAGCCAAGCTCTTGGGGCTTCCCTACCCTGGTGGGCCCTTGATTGATCGATATGCCAAGGAAGGAGATCCAAAGAAATTCCATTTCCCTGAACCGCAAATTGAAGGACTCAATTTCAGTTTCAGCGGAGTTAAAACATCCATACTGTATTTCTTGCAAAAGCAATTGAAAACCGATCCTGATTTTATCAGCAAGCACCTTCCTGACATCTGCGCTTCTGCCCAATATTGCATTGTCAACATCCTCCTGCACAAACTCAAAAAAGCCAGCCTGCAGACAGGCATCAAAACCATCTGTCTTGCGGGTGGGGTCTCTGCCAACAAAGGACTCAGAAATGCAATGCAGGAGATGGCAGAAAAATACCAGTGGAAATTGTATATCCCTGAAATGGAATACTGCACCGACAATGCTGCAATGATTGCCATTACCGGCTACCATAAATTTCTGGCTGGGTTCAGCAGCCCACTTACCGTTTCGGCTTCTGCCAGGGCGGCTTGGTAAACAACGTATCATCATGGGAAATTCCTATTTCAGTTTCAAGCAATTCACCATACATCAGAACAACTGTTCCATGAAGGTTACCACAGATGCTTGTTTATTTGGCGCCTGGGCCAATTCAAAAATACGATCCGCAGAAAACTTGTTAGATATCGGTGCGGGTACTGGCCTGCTTTCCCTTATGCTTTCACAAAACAGGTCAATCAATATTGATGCCATTGAAATAGAATCTTCCTGCCATGAACAGCTATGCCAGAACATAAAAGATTCTCCCTTCAGCAGTAGCATCAATGCAATAATCGGAGACATTAAAGATTGGCAAACAGACAAGCCCTACCAGGTTGTCATCTCTAACCCCCCATTTTACGAAAAGCAACTCAGGTCTGATCAGACAGGCGTAAATCTGGCAAGGCATGGCGACGGATTAACCCTTGATGCACTTTTTTCCCATGCAAAAAGATTGATGAGCAGCAAAGGTTTTTTTTATGTGCTGATGCCTTTTTACAGAAAGGATGAGTGCATAAATATTGCGAACCAATCTCAACTATTTCCAGTCAGTATTGCCGATGTAAAACAAAGTCCTTTTCACGATCCATTCAGGGTTATGATACAATTTTCAACTACCATGAGTGACACTGAAACCGAAACCATTATCATCAAAAAAAATGCATCAGAATATTCTGATGCATTCAAATTGCTGCTAGAGCAATATTATTTATACCTCTAGGTCATTTATTTCTTCCCCAACCCAACCAATCATTTGCATTCGCATAAATCATCAAACCGAAAAGGATAACCATCCCCACGATTTGTGCATATTCTAAAAACTTCTCATTGGGTTTCTTTCCAGTGATCATTTCAATCAAGGTAAACACAACATGTCCACCATCCAATGCAGGGATGGGCAGGAGGTTCATGAACGCCAATACAATCGAGAAAAATGCAGTGATGTTCCAGAAAGCTTCCCAGTCCCAAGCGTATTTAGGAAAAATGGATCCCATTGACTTGAATCCACCCAGGCCTTTGTAGGCACCTGTAGATGGGTTCAGGATTTTTTTGAATTGGGCGATATAAAACCCGAGTTTATCAATTGCCTTGCTCACTCCTGCAGGGAATGAAGCAAAGAAGCCAAACTTCCTTGTTTCAAATTGATAGAGGCCGTCGTTTTGCATCTCATCCATGCTGGGAACAGCAGGGAAAAAACCAATGGAAGTATCGGCACTTACAACTGAATGGATGACCACTTCATTGCCGTTGCGCAATACATGTAGCGCAATGCTGTCTCCAGCCCTGTTTAAAATGGCAGGCTTTACCTGATCAAAGAAATCAATTTTCATGGAATCAATGCCAATGATTTTATCCTTGGACAGTAACCCATTTTTGGCGGCGCCAGTCCCTTCACCAACTTCCCCTACAATGCAAGGCACACGGGGCATCAGCAAGACAGATCTCTTACCTTTTTCAACAATTTTTTCTATGAAATTAACGGGAATCACAAGGTCTTTGACTTCGCCATTGCGGTCGATCGTCATCTTCTCTCCCAACAACATGGCGGCATTGAGGTCTTCAAAATATTTGACAGGTTCACTGTTGACGGAAAGGATCTTGTCCCCCGTTTTAAGGCCCACTTCGTTGACAACAGTATCTACCACCCAAACACCATTGGTCAGGCTTTTATTCGGCAGTTTGGTTTCACCCCAAGTAAAGAGGATCATGGCATAAATGAAAAATGCAAGCAACACATTGACTGTTACACCACCAATCATGATGATCAGTCGCTGCCAGGCTGGTTTGCTGCGGAACTCCCAAGACTGGGCAGGCTGCTTGAGCTGCTCCTTGTCCATGCTTTCATCAATCATGCCAGCAATTTTGACATAACCACCCAGGGGCAACCAGCCTATGCCATATTCTGTTTCACCTTTTTTCTTTTTGAAAAGCGAAAACCAGGGATCAAAAAAAAGATAGAATTTATCTACCCTGCATCCGAAGATTTTGGCAGGAATAAAATGGCCCAACTCATGAAGAATAACCAGTATTGAAAGGGAGAGAATCAGTTGCCCGGCCTGCAATCCAACTGCATTCCAATTGATATCCAACAGCACGTTTAAATTCATTGTATAAGATTAGGATGTAAATATAAAGAATAAAGGGAGGGAAGACAACTGAAATGGGACAAGCGGAAGAACTGGATTACAAGTTGATCAAAGTTGCCGCAAAATTCCTGGCTTCTCCATCGCTATCAAAATACTCCTGCAAGGTGGGGTGTTCGATGAAGGTAACATTGTCCATGGTCTGTTCAATCACTTCCGTCATGTCAAGAAAACCAAGCCTATTTTTAAGAAAGCCATACACGGCAAGTTCATTGGCGGCATTAAGGATGCAAGGCATGTTGCCTCCCTTGTGGAGGGCGGCAATGGCAAGGCCAAGGTTTCTGAATGTCTTGTAATCAGGAGGATCAAAACTCAAGGTGGCAGATTTGGCGAAATTGAACCTCGGAAAATCGTTGGGAATCCTTCGGGGATAGGCCATGGCATACTGAATCGGCAACTTCATGTCAGGCAGCCCCATCTGGGCTTTGATGCTATTGTCCTTGAACTGAACCATGCTGTGGATGATGCTCTGCGGATGGATCACAACTTCAATCTGAGATGGCTCAAGATTGAAAAGCCATTTGGCTTCAATCATCTCCAGGCCTTTGTTCATCAGTGTTGAAGAGTCAATTGAAATCTTAGCCCCCATGCTCCAGTTAGGATGGGCAATGGCATGCTCCCTTTTCACATTCACCAGGTAATTGGGCTTTCTTCCTATAAACGGACCACCTGAGGCGGTAAGAATGATTTTTTCGATAGGATTGGCTGATTCCCCTACAAGGCATTGAAAAATGGCGGAGTGCTCTGAATCAACTGGGATGATCGCAACCCCTTTTTCTGCAGCCAATGCCATTACTACATCTCCTGCTACAACAAGGGTTTCTTTATTGGCCAATGCAATGTCTTTTCCGGTTTCAATGGCCTTAAGTGTGGGCTTTAATCCTGCAAAACCAACAATGGCAGCCATCATCAGGTCAAAGCAATCCATTGAAGCAGCTTCTTCAAGCGCTGCTTCACCGGCCAAAACCATGATTCCTTTGGGCGAAAGCGCCTCTTTTACCAATGCATATTTTGATGATTGGGTGATGACTACAACCGTAGGCAAGAATTCCAAGGCTTGCTCTATCAGCAACTCATGGTTGGAATGTGCTGTAAGTACGGTAGCCGAAAAAAGAGTCGGATTGGCCCTGATCACCTCAAGTGTCTGCTTCCCTATCGATCCGGTAGAGCCAAAAAGACCTACCCGCTTCAATGAAGGCGGATTGATCCCTTCTACATCAAACTGGTTTGAGAAGTCAAATTCCATCCGGTAAATTTATAGGTTGTTGGCCATCTTTTCAAGTTCTGATGCAATCTTCCTGTCATTGCTCAATCTAGGCACCTTGTTTTGACCACCCAGTTTCCCTTGAGAACGCATAAAATCGATGAAAGCATTTTTCTTGAGTGGGGTAATCACCAGTGGTTTCAGGATATTGCCCCTGATCAGGTCATCATAATAAATATTCTTTGATCGCATGTGCTGGTCTACTTCAGCAGCGAATGTAGCAAGGTCTTGCGGATCCTCCTCAAATTCAACAAACCACTCGTGGTATGATTTACCCTGGTCTTGGGTAACCATGGGGGCAACTGTAAATTCAACCACGCGGATTCCCTTTTCGTTGGCGGCTTTCATGAGGCTGTATTCAACCTCCTCGCCTATCACATGTTCACCAAATGCAGAAATGAAATGTTTGATGCGACCAGAGACAATGATTCTATAGGGGTCAAGAGAAACAAACTTCACGGTATCACCAATATTGTATCCCCAGAGACCCGCATTGTTGTTGATGATCAGGGCATAATTCTCGCCGATCTTCACATCCTTCAACGAAAGCCTGGTAGGATTTTCATTGAATACTTCCCCGGCAGGAATGAATTCAAAGAATATGCCCGAGTTGGTATTCAGCAAAAGCCCTTCCTCTTCCCTGGTGTCTTGAAAAGCAAAAAAACCTTCAGAAGCAGGAAAGGTTTCGATGGTATCCACCTTCCGACCGATGCTTTCCATCAGCTTGGCACGATAAGGGCTAAAATTGACGCCACCATGCACCAAAACGCTGAAATCAGGAAACAGATCACCGATTTTTTTGCCTGTCTTTTCCATCAGTCGATCAAAATACATCTGCATCCATGGTGGAATACCACTGATCAAAGTCATGTTGCGGGCAATTGTTTCTTCAACAATTTTTTCCAGCTTGGACTCCCAGTCTTCAATACAATTGGTTTCAAAACTGGGAAGCTGGTTTTTTTTCAGGTAACTGGGAATATGATGATTCACAATCCCGCTGAGCCTGCCCGTTGGGATGCCCCCTATGCGATCCAAGGTAGGAGAACCTGAAAGGAAAATCATGTTGCCATTGGCAAAATTGGCATTTCCAGATGTGGCTATATAGCAAAGCAAGGCATTCCTTGCAGTTCCAATATGGTTGGGTATGGAATCGGCGGTAATAGGAATATATTTGGCCCCTGACGTTGTGCCAGAGGTCTTGGCAAGGTATATGGGCTTGCCTGGCCACAGAACATTGGCCTGCCCCTCTTTTATTTTTGCAATATAAGGACTGAACTTTTCATAGTCCCTGATGGGGACTGCTTGTATAAAAGATTGATGATCAGATACTTCAGCAAGGCGATGCTCTTTCCCAAACCCAGAAGCCTTGCCTTTTTTAACCAGTGCTGCCAGGATGCTCTCCTGATCCTCCAAGGCAGAGCACATGGATTTTTGAACTTTTTTATAAACGATATTTGCAAAAGGCTTGGCCAGATACGATTTGATCTTCATATGGAATCATTCGTGAGAGTGGCAAAGATAGGTTCCACCAATCAATAGAAACAGCCCCCAAGAAATATTAGTTTTAAAATTGGGGGAAAATTAAATTATACTTACCTTCGCACTCCTAAATTTTGAATTATCATGTTTGCAATTGTAAAAATAGCAGGTCACCAGTACAAGGTTGAAGCCGGACAGCAGCTGTATGTTTCCCATATTGAGGGAAGTGTAGGCGACAAGATTGAAATCCCAGAGGTTTTGCTTGTTGACAATGATGGAAAACTTTCCGTTGGAAAGGATGTAACAGTTAAAGTCAGTGCTGAAATCCTCAGTGAGGTTCAGGGTGACAAAGTGATTGCATTCAAAATGAAAAGAAGAAAGGGTTTCCGTAAAAAAATCGGTCACCGTAAATTGTATACCAAGCTCAGGATTGAAAGCATCGCCTGATCAATTTAAAAGTCATCATTTAAAAAACAAGCGTCATGGCACATAAGAAAGGTGAAGGTAGCGTTAAGAACGGTCGCGATTCACACAGTAAAAGACTTGGCATCAAGATCTTTGGTGGTCAACCTGCTATTTCAGGAAACATCATTTTGCGTCAGCGTGGCACACAGTACCACCCTGGTAAAAATGTTGGAGTAGGCAAAGACTGGACTATTTTCGCGACATCTGATGGTGTTGTTGAATTTAGAAAATCAAAGAACAACAAGACATTTGTATCCATCGAACCTGTTGTAACTGCCGGATAATCACTGCTTAAAATATTTTTTTTTGCATATTAGGAAAACTGTTTATACTTTTACTACGTTAAACATTTTCTAAACCATTAAATTCTAAACAAAATGGCAACTGCAAAAAAAGCTGCACCTAAGAAGGCTGCAAAGAAAGCTGCTCCTAAGAAAGCTGCTAAAGCTGCTCCTAAGAAAGCTGCTGCTAAGAAAGCCGCTCCTAAGAAAGCCGCTAAAGCTGCTCCGAAGAAAGCTGCAAAGTAATCTTCCAACAGTTAAAAGTATAGAGTCCCGCTTCGTGCGGGACTTTTTTTTGTCAAAGATCAACTGCACATCATGCCAGACAATTACGCCATTGCCGATCAATTCAACCTCTTGAGCAAATTAATGGACATCCACCAGGAAAACAGCTTCAAAGCAAAGTCTTATGGGACTGCTGCATTTTCCATCGAAAAATTGCCTCTGCAGCTAGAATCCATCCCAAAGGAGCAAATTGCATCGCTCAAAGGAATTGGTGATTCAACGGCAAGAAAAATCATTGAAATATTGGACACCGGTAAGCTAATGTCGCTGGAAGACCTGATTTCAAAAACGCCTGAAGGCGTATTGGAAATGATGCAGATAAAGGGCATAGGCCCCAAAAAGATTTCTACCATTTGGAAAGAAATGGGCATTGAAGGATTGGGAGAACTGCTTTATGCCTGTAATGAAAACAGATTGCTCCTATACAAGGGATTTGGAGAGAAAACACAGAAAAATGTAAAGGAAGCGATAGAGTTTTATTTCCGGCACCAGGGGCATTTTCTCTATGCAGACATTGAAACCTATGCCTTGCACATGCAAGAGATTTTTGAATCACAGTTCAGGGGAAACAAGTTCATGCTTTGCGGAGATTTTGTCAGACAAATGCCTACCCTCGAAAAACTTTGCTGGGTAACGGATTGCAATACACAACAGCTTAGCACATTTCTAAAGGACAATGGGTTTGAAACAATTGATGAAACTGATGAGTTATTACAAGCCAAAGGCATTGAAAATGTACTGCTGGAATTCCAATTTTCCCCTGCAGACCAACTCCAAAAAAGAAGTTTTATCCTCAACGGCTCAGCAGCATTTGTTGATGCATGGTTGAATCAATACCCCGCATCATTGAATGACATGCATGATGACCAAGATGCTTTCTCAGCAGCATCCATCAACTATATACCATCATTTCTCAGAGAGGATCCCACTATCATTGGAAGGGCTGCAAAAGAGTCTGTGATGGATATTGTACAACCAGTAGACATCAAATCAATCATCCATAGCCACAGTGATTGGAGCGATGGCACGAATACCATTGAAGAAATGGCCAAAGCCTGCATTGATAGAGGATTTGAGTATCTGGTCATCAGCGATCACAGCAAATCTGCTTTCTATGCGAATGGACTGTCAGAAGAGAGGGTGAAGGCGCAGCACCAATACATTGATGAATTGAACAAAAAATATGCTCCATTCAAGATTTTCAAAAGCATTGAGAGTGATATCCTCAACGATGGATCCCTGGATTATTCCGACAACCTGCTCAGCACATTTGATCTGGTCATCGCTTCCGTTCACTCCAATCTTAAAATGAGTGAGGAGAAGGCCATGCAGCGGGTGATTGCAGCAATTGAGAATCCATTTACTACCATTCTTGGACACCCAACTGGTAGGCTTCTATTGAGCAGAAAGGGCTACCCCCTTGATCATGAGAAGATCATTGATGCCTGCATTGCCAATAAAGTGGTTATTGAAATAAATGCCCATCCAAGAAGGCTTGACCTAGACTGGACATGGGTTGCCAGGGCCCAAGACAAGGGAGCAATACTGTCGATCAATCCAGATGCACACAATGTTGATGGATACAATGATATACGTTATGGCACCCTGGCAGCACAGAAAGGGGGATTGAAAAAAGAAAACAACCTCTCCAGTTTTAGCCTTCAAGATTTTGAAGCCTATTTAAGGGGATAATTGGTCAATGGTTTTTGACTTCATTCCAGATCTCATCCATTTGATCGAGGCTTAGATCTGTCATGCGCTGCCCTTTATCAATGATGATTTTTTCCATGGACTGGAATCGGGTCAAGAATTTTTTATTGGTTCTTGCCAGCGCATTGTCTGGATCAATGTCCAAAAATCTGGCATAGTTGATGACAGAAAAAAGCAGATCGCCTATCTCCTCTTCAATTTTATTTTTTTGATGTCCAATTTGATTAGATTGATCGGCCGCATCATGTTGCTCAACCTCTGCCCTCACCTCTTCCATTTCCTCTTTCACCTTTTCCCATACCTGCTCTTTATTCTCCCATTCAAAGCCCACCTGCTTGGCTTTTTCCTGAATCCTCATGGCCTGAACCATCGGAGGCAAAGACCTTGGAACCCCACTCATCACTGATGTTTTACCTTCTTTGAGCTTTAAATTTTCCCAATTGCGTTTTACCTCCTCTTCATCTTTTACCACTACATCACCATAAATATGTGGATGCCGAAAAATCAACTTATCACAAATTCCATTGATGACATCGTCAAAGGTGAACTGATTTTGCTCTGTGCCTATTTTGGTGTAGAAAAGGATGTGCAGAAGAATGTCTCCTAACTCCTCTTTAATACCCTTCCAGTTTTCATCGGTGATCACATCAGCCAGTTCGTGACATTCTTCAATGGTCAACTGTCTCAAGGTATGAATGGTTTGTTTGCGGTCCCAGGGGCATTGCTCACGCAACTCATCCATTATTTTTTCTAACCTAACGATGGCATGATTACTCATTTGTTTTGTATTTTTTTGACAGGTCAAGGAGCTCAATGTTTTTGAAATCAATTTCTTGGCCCTCGCTCTGCAAGGCGATGAAACCGCTCTTAAGCAATTTACCATCAATCTTGATAGCCGGATCATACCCATTGGCAACGCCTCCTCCGATCTGTGGTTTGGTATATTGTAGAACAGTATCACCATTGATGATATGGGTAACCAAGGAATCACCGAGCACAATCAATTCAGCATGCACCCACTGATTTCCGTAATAGGTCTTAGATGTTGAACTGATACAATGCCTGGGATCTTTTTTTCCTTGAAAAAAGACATCAGTACCGGGAGAGCACATGTTTCCTGTGGGCCTGGACAGTCCATCTTCCAATCCTCCCAAGACCTGAAACTCAACAGATATGGGCCAATCCTGTTCCTTTAAAATGGTGCGTGGATCCTGGGAATGGTACATGACACCAGAATTGATCTTGGTATACGATGGTGCATCATTGCGCCAGATTCCTGTAAAACGGTAATCAAACTTCAATTTGAAATACGAGAATGGTTTGTTGTAAAATAGATGGCCATAGCGATTGTTGAATTGCTCATACTTATCATAGCGGACTTTGATCACGCCATCTTCCGCGCGAAAGGTATTGCCATAATTATCTCCCACTTCATGGTGAAAAATCTTTACAGTCCAGTTATTAAGGTTTTTGCCGTTGAATAGTTTGATCCATTTTTCCTTTGGTGGGAAACTGAAGGATAGGAATATGAAGGCAATAATGAATAGGCCAAGAAATCTTTGCATGAAGGAAAAATATAGATTGGAAGATACGGAATTGCCCAGAATGTGTTAGCATTTGGGATTTTTTAGAGATATTGTAAAATATGAGTAAATTGAAGCAGAGAAAATTTAAATTTCATATTCGCATGGGAAAGATTTGGTTTAATAGACTGCATTCTTATAGAAATACACGTTGGGAATTACTCATCATACTACAGCTATGCTTTTCAATAGCAGTACAAGCACAAAACCGACCTAATGTCATTTTCATTCTTACTGACCAATGGAGATCTACTGCTTTTGGTTTTGCAGGCGATACCCAGGTAAAAACGCCTTACATTGACCAATTCTCAAAAGAGTCTGTTATCTTCAAGAACTGTGTATCTGTTATGCCCATTTGCACTCCCTACAGGGCTGCGTTGATGACCGGAAGATTTCCGACTTCAACAGGAATGTTCATGAATGATCTTTATCTGCCAGAAAAGGAATTGTGTATGGCTGAAATATTTAAACAACAAGGCTATGCAACTGCGTTTTACGGGAAGTGGCATCTTGACGGGCACGGGCGGCTGAACAATGTGCAACCCTTCAGAAGGCAGGGATTTGATTACTGGAAAGGAGTCGAATGTACACATGACTATAATAAAATGCCCTATTTCGAAAACAATGACTTGAATGTTAAATACTGGGATAAATACTCAGCTTTCGCAATTGTGGAAGATGCGGCAAACTACCTTGCAGAGGCGTCGAAAAGCAATAATCCCTTTTTGCTTTTTCTTTCGATTGAATCACCTCACTTTTCTCAGCACAAAGCAGCCCAGAAATACCAGGACATGTATCCCAAAGAAAAACTGGTGTTGAGCCCCAATGTGATTGAAGATAAATTTCCCAATATTAGAGAAAATCTTAAACAGTATTATGCACATTGCACCGCAACGGATGAGGCTATTGGTGATTTAATAAGTAAAATCAAATCGTTGGGTTTATATGATAATTCCATCATCATTTTAACAGCTGATCATGGTGAAATGATGGGATCACATGGTGTCAGACCATACGAAAAGCAGATTTCCTGGGATGAGTCAGTAAAAACCCCTTTTTTGATCCGCTATCCTGGAATCGGAAACAATGCCGGTAAGCTGACCCATACCCCAATCACCACACCAGATGTATTGCCTACAATGTTGTCATTGGCAGGTCTTTCGATACCCCGGACCATTGAAGGAAAGAATATCTCTTCAGTGATAAAAAAACCCACGGGAGTAAATAACAGAGCAGCCTTGTACATGAATGTATATCCCACTGCCCCAACGCCCTTCTCAGAATACAGGGCCATCAAGACCAATCGTTACACATATGTCAAAACCCCGGACAAACCATTGATGTTGTTCAATCATGTTACCGATTCTTTGGAACTCAACAATTTGATAGACAACAGCAATTACGCCCGGTTACAGAAAAAAATGGACCGCTTGATGCAAAAGGAACTCAAGGCAATAGGCGATGAACATTTCAAACCATCCGAGTACTATCTCGATAAATTCGGTTTAACGGAAATGGGTATCAAGCGTGGAGACATTATCAATACATCAGGCAATCTTGGAAAGGTTTATACGCCAAAATCAGACTAAATGAAAGGACGCGGCAACCTATCTTTTGTTTTATTATCTCTGCTCACTTTGTTTTCATTAAATGGTTTTTCTTCCCATCCGCCTTTGATTAGTATCAAAAAGGAAAAAGCAAGACCCAACATCCTGATCATTACAGTTGATGACATGACCTACAATTCAGTAGGTGCATTTGGATGTAAAATACCAGGAATTACTCCGAACATTGATGCACTTGCCAGGAGAGGAATGCGGTTTAACCGTGGCTTCATCAATACTGCCGTTTGCCAACCTTCCCGCCAATCAATGCTTACAGGACTTTATCCCCATAACAATGGCTCTGAAGGTCTGGAACCCATGAGCATCGATGTAGTTACTCTTCCGGAAAAATTAAAAAAAGCAGGATATATCAATGGAGTACTTGGAAAGGAAATTCACTATCAACCCATGGAGAAATTTCAATGGGATTATATTCCTTTTCTCACCGAAAAAGATTCAACATGGAGAAAAGGATCTGGAAGAATACCTTCTTTTTTTTACGATTATGCCATGACATTCTTTAAGATGTCACAAAAAAACAATGAGCCCTTTTTTCTGGTAGCCAACTCCCAAGATCCACACAGGCCTTTTTCAGGCACTGAAGAAGACCTGCAGTCATTTGAATTTAATCCTCTCGGTAAAAGCCGTCAATTTCAACCTGATGAAATTGAGGTCCCCGCATTCTTACCTGACATACCTGAAGTCAGAAAAGAAATGGCACAGTATTATAGTTCTGTTCATAGGGCTGATCTTTCTATTGGCGGAATATTAAAGGCCTTATCCGAAAGCGGCATGGCCGATAATACAATAATCGTATTCATGAGTGACAATGGGTCAGCCTTTCCATATGGGAAATCTCAGTGCTATTACAACAGCAACAGAACACCACTTATTGTTGCATGGCCGGGTGTTGTCAAGCCAGGTACAGTTGATTCGACCCATGCAGTATCTGGCATCGACCTGATGCCTACCATTCTTGATGCTGTAAAGCTTCCACAGGAAACAAATGCAGATGGGAAAAGTTATCTGCCCTTGTTACTGGGCAAAAAGCAAAAAAACAAAAACCATGTCTACACGACCTACTATCAAATTTTTGCCAAAATAAGGTACCCAATGAGGAGTGTGTTAAATGATCGCTTTAGCTATATATACAACTTTTGGGCTGATGGTAAAACCAGTATGACGGGAGATGCAACTGGGGGACTGACCTGGAAAGCCATGCTTGCTGCGGCCAAAAAAGATTCTGCTGTCGCCAAGCGTGTGAATTTCTATAAGTATAGAACACCAGAAGAACTTTACGATTATAAAAATGACCCCGATGCACTTCATAACCTTATCGATGACCCTGCGTATACACAAGAAATAAAAAAGTTACGAAAACGAATGCTTAAGCTAATGATAGAGTACAAAGATCCTGCCTATGAAACATATCGGGACAGAAATAAAAAAGATGTAATCAGTGACTTTATGAAACTGCAAAAAGAAAAAGCCAAAAACACAGGAAAGAACATATTATTTTAGCATGTATCTTGATCTTTTTTTACAATCCGGGAGGATCAAAAGCAATCTTCGATGCGGTCAAATGTGAAACCAATTTATTTTTTAACCCATTGATCGCATCTGTATATTTATTTTCTTTGATCATATTGTATTTTTCTCCGGGATCTACTTTTAAATCGGAAAAGACCTCCCTTGGAAGTTCACCATGCTTATCATCAAGCTGGTATTTATAGCGGCCGTTGTGGATCATATATCCCAGCTGACTTTCAATGAAAAGTTCAGTTCGCCAGTTGTTTACTTTTTTTTCATTCAGCAACGGTAGCAAAGACTTTCCTTGAAGCCCTTTTGGTGGCTGTATCTGCGCAAGTTCACAAAGTGTAGGGAAAATATCCAGCCCGTTGCTAACCAGATGTTGTTTATCAACTTTGCCTTTGTTTTTCAATCCATCATAAGAAATGATAAACGGCACCCTTGCTGATTCCTCATAAAATACAGTTTTGTGTTCCAGCTTATGAGCACCATCCATTTCTCCATGATCTGCGGTAAACACAATGATGGTATTTTCTCTTAGTCCCGATCGATCAAGAGCAGCTAATATCTGCCCAATAAGTACATCTACTTTTTCTGTAAGCCGCGCATATGCCCACCGGTGTAACCTCCAGTCTTCCTCCGTCCAGCTATCCCGAACTACTTTTCTAAATTTTCGAAGGCTGAGCAGGCTGTCTACCGAATAGGTTTCCCCGATCCTGGGCTGATGGTTATCCGGTAATGGAGGGCAATATTTCTCAAAAAATTCTTTTTTTGAAATGCCTTCCGGGATTTTTTTGGCCTCAAAAAGATCTGGTGGTGTAGCTTTTGCTTCACTGCTTTCTGGGTCTCCAAAACTGATTGCATCAAAACAGATGTCATGTGGGTTGATTAATGATGCAAAAAGCAGGAAGGGTTTGCTTTCGTGGTTTCTATTCACAAGAAAATCAGATACATCCAATGCAAGATTTTCCCTATCATTTCTTGTGATTACATTATAGCCCCAATTCGTTGGATTGGGTCCTTCAAGTGGAACATGAAATTTACCTCCATAATAAGTATCATATCCGGCATTCCGGAATGTATGGCCCAATGAACGTGAATACAGACTTTGAATGAGTGATTTTCTATCCGGAGTGATATTGTAAGCATTTTCCCTGATGCCTGCAGATGAAGGCAAAAGACCAGTTTGTATCGAAAAACGGGATGGCATGCATACCGGATTTGTTACGTATGCTTTCTCAAAACGAATCCCGACAGATGAAAGCGCATCGAGTGATGGTGTCTTCAACCATTTATTTCCTGTACAAGATAACATTGTAGCACTGTGCTGATCAGTCATGATGATCAGTACATTCGGTCTTTTATGTTGATTGTTTATGGTTCCCACTGATACTGTATGCTGAGCCTGGATAGAACTTATGGTCAATAAGACAGCAGCGGTGAAAGTATAGATTAGAGATTGCATATTTTTAATCAATAGTAGCCTCGCCGAAGGCGAGGGAAGGGATTACTTTCAGTGATCCAAAATGTCTTGCGGGGGGGCTACAAACGCCCTTCCCTCGCCGAAGGCGAGGAAGGATTACTTTCAGTGATCCAAAATGTCTTGCGAGGGGGCTACAAACGCCCTTCCCTCGCCGAAGGCGAGGGAAGGGATTACTTTCAGTGATCCAAAATGTCTTGCGGGGGGGCTACAAACGCCCTTCCCTCGCCGAAGGCGAGGAAGGGCGTTTTGATTTGTTCGCTTTTGAATGCGAGCGTTCAACGCTCACAAATCAAAACGCCCTTCCAACTTCGCTGGAAGGGCGTTTGTGCCCAAGACTGGATTCGAACCAGCACGCCGTTTCCAGCGCTACCACCTCAAGGTAGTGCGTCTACCAATTTCGCCACCTGGGCCCGAGGGAGGACAAAATTATGTAAAAATCAAGACATGAAAAAATGGAGTGGCGATTTTTAAAGAGATAGGACCTAAATTTGTTGAATACATGCAACCATCTGATCCTCATCCTAAACTTGCGGTCGTCATTCTGAACTGGAATGGTAAACATTACCTAGAACAATTCCTGCCTTTTGTTTTGGCTTCCACTTACCCCAACATGGTTGTTTACGTGGCGGACAATGCGTCATCGGATGGCTCTACTGATTGGTTAGCGGCTCAATACCCTTCCATCAACATCATTCGAAATCCCTCCAACGAAGGATTTGCAGGCGGATACAACATGGCCCTCAGTCATGTTGAGGAAGAATTCATGGTGCTCCTGAACTCTGATATTGAAGTCAGCCCGGGATGGATTGAGCCAGTAATGAATATGTTCAAGCAAAATCCGGATGTTGCAGCCATACAGCCCAAAATATTGGATTATAAAAACAAGGAAAGCTTTGAATATGCAGGTGCTGCTGGTGGATGGATAGACCGTTTTGGTTATCCATTTTCCAAGGGTAGAATATTTGATGTGCTAGAAAAAGACGAGCACCAATACGATAAGCCAGCACCCATTTTTTGGGCATCAGGTGCCGCATTGTTTATCCGTCACTCCGCATTCAATGAAGTAGGCGGATTTGATGGTTACTTTTTTGCGCATCAGGAAGAGATTGACCTATGCTGGAGATTACAGCTGGCCGGTCACCGGCTCATGTCTTGCCCGGCGTCCATCATCTACCATATCGGTGGTGGAACCCTTGCCAAGAACAATCCAAAGAAAATCTACCTCAATTTCAGGAACAACCTGATCATGCTCTGGAAAAACCTTGAAGGAATGGATGCTGTAATGACGGTCGGTTTTCGTTTCCTGCTGGATGCGATCAGCGCTTGGAAGAACCTGCTGTCAGGACAGTCTTATTTTTTTACTGCTGTCGCGAAAGCCCATTTTGGCTTTTTCATCTGGCTGCTTTCTGGTCAGAAAGAAAGTATTTTTCCTTCTAAAAGAATAGCAAAACCCGCTGGAAGATACATGGGCAGTGTGGTTTGGCAACATTTTGCAAAAGGCAAGAGCAGGTTTTCAGAAATTGTTGAAAACTGCAATTGAAAAATAAACTTGATTCCTTATTTTTGCCGAGCAAAAGAAACATATGCAACACAATACAACTGACATCGCTGAAAAGAAAGACTTTGGCAGAAACTGGGTAATCTCTTCCCGATTCCTGTTTCACGTCCAGCTCTTCGCCTTTATGGCTTTTGTACTGGGTGGATGCTATGGCTTGTACAGCATGCATTACAAAGGAAAACCCAAAGTGGAAATTCCGGAAAGCACTCAGTACACTCCTAAATACAAATAAGAATTTTCTTTTTAGATTAAGATCTTATTCTTATTTTTGCACCCCCTATGTTCTTACACACACTGCGGAAGTAGCTCAGCTGGTAGAGCACAACCTTGCCAAGGTTGGGGTCGCGGGTTCGAATCTCGTCTTCCGCTCATAAAAATTCCATCTTTGATGGAATTTTTAGTTTAAGTTCGTTTGTTATTACATGCATATCGCATGCCTCGGTGGTGGAATTGGTAGACACGCAGGACTTAAAATCCTGTTCGCCGAAAAAGCGAGTGCGGGTTCGATTCCCGCCCGAGGCACATAAAAAATCACCCGTTCAGGGATTCTTTTAGTTCATTTGTTTTTTTCCCAACACTATTTCTAAAGCAACAGCAAAGACTACGACTGCAATGGCACCAATGGCATTGAGCCATAACCATCCTATGTTCGTGAGGGAATACATGGCAATCACAACAATCTCTCCCAAAATCGCTGCATAAAAAACAGCATTCCCCTGTACTTTTTTAAGGTAAAACGCAACAAGGAAAATACCCAGCATCACCCCATAAAACCAGGAGCCCAAGATATTCACCGCTTCGATAAGACTACCCAGATTGGTGGCAAACTGGGCAAAAATGATACAAAACATTCCCCAAAACAAGGTATACATGCGAGACAGTTTCATTGCTTCTGCATCAGAGGGGTTTGCATTGATGAATGGTTTGTGAAAATCAATGAGGGTTGATGCTGAAAGTGAGTTTAGTGCTGCTGAAATACTGCCCCATGCTGCAAGAAAAATGACCGCTATCAAGAGGCCTATCAATCCCTTGGGCAAATGGTCCATCACAAACCGGATGAACACATAGTTGGTATCAGCATTCTCTACCAGAATGCCAGACTCCTTTACCATTTTTTTGACCTTGAGGCGAATGGCAGTTTCTTTTTGCTGTATATCATGCAGGTCTGAAGAATAAACAGCTTGCCCCTTCCCTTTCATGGTTGTCAGCAATGTTTGCTTCTGTAATGAAATAACCTTGTGTTCCTGCTCAAGTGCAACCACCTGGTCGTGATAGGCCGTTGTTTTCAACTTGTCAATGGCCAGTTGATTGAAGAAGAGCGGAGACGCATTGAACATGTAATAAACAAAAACCAGTACACCAATAAAGAGAATGAAAAACTGCATTGGAATTTTTACAATTCCATTCATGATCAAGGCAATGCGGCTTTCTTTGATGGAACTTCCAGAGAGGTACCTTCCTACCTGGCTTTGGTCGGTACCAAAATAGGAAAGCGCCAAAAAGAAACCCCCAATCACCCCGCTGATGATGTTGAAACGATCAGTCCAATCAAATCCCTGATCGGTCATTCCGGTAGTAATCACATTCATTTTCCCAAGGTCTTTCCCAAGTGAAATAACTTCACCCAATCCTATCCCCTCAGGCATCTTGTCTAGCAACAAATATGCTGCAAGAAAAAGGCCTGAAAAAATGATGATCAGCTGCAATTGCTGCGTATAGGCTACTGCCCTGGCACCACCACTGATGCTGTAGAGGATAACAATTCCACCCATCAAAACATTGGTTACGTAGATGTTCCAACCCAATACAGAAGACAAGATGATGGCGGGCGCGTAAATGCTGATACCTGTTGACAAAGCCCTGGACAAGAGAAAAAGAAAAGCGGTGAAAGAGCGGGTCTTTTTGTCAAACCGTTTTTCAAGAAATTCATACGCCGTATACACATTGAGCTTGTGGAATATTGGAACAAAGGTTATGCACAATACAAGCATCGCCAGCGGTAATCCAAAATAATATTGTACAAACCGCATACCGTCTGTATAGGCCTGGCCAGGCCCAGATAAAAAAGTAACAGCACTGGCCTGGGTACCAATCACACTGAGCATCACCATGTACCAGGGAAGCTGTTTGCTGCTCCTGAAATAGCCATCAATGTCTTTGGTGGATCTTCCCTTGTAAACGCCATACAAGACCACCAAAACAATGGTTAGAAGCAGGACCGACCAGTCTATAACACTCATCTTTTATCTCTTTTATAAATGATGGCGGCCACCAGGATACCGATCAGTAATCCCAGTGCTATTTTTTTTCTGACCAATGCAATCAGGAGGCCAAGACCCAAACCAACCACCATGGCAAAAACCGGAGACCGTCTTTTGTTATTTTGTGCCATTGATTTTTTTATTCGGGTTGGAAATGATGTTAGCAAACAAACGGAAAGCACCAGGAACGCCTGCGGGAAGCTCCCTGAAGAACACGAGGCCAGTATAAATGAACCTGCCTTTTCCTTCATTTCTGACGATAAGGCTTCCATTGAGGTCTGCCTCTCCCTTATCATGCATTGATAAAACAGCTTTGTAATCAGTAGAGAAATTTTCTGCATAATAAATACCCCGCTCCTGAATCCATCCTGAAAAATCATCTTTGGTAATCTTGTTGGGAAAATTCAACAGTGGATCATTCTCATCAAGGAAAACAACATCAGCATCCTCTTCGGTTGTCCGCCCCCTGGAAATGCTAAATGGCTTGGGGCCAATCATGGTTTTTTGCATAGGGCCGGCAAAACTATTGGTATTGTATTGTACAACGAGATTGCCTCCATTGGAAACATAATCCATCAAGATGGCGTGTTTTTCTGCCATCCATTCATTGACATTGTAGGCCCTAACGCCCACCACCACGGCATCAAACTGGTTCAGCTTGCCTTGATTGATGTCACTTCGCCCCAGCTCCGTCACATCAAATCCCATCATCCTGATCATATCGGGCAGCTTGTCTCCTGCACCGGTGATATAGCCGATCCGCTTGCCTGTGGTCTTCAGGTTTTTGGGCAGGTCAAATTTTACCAGATTGCTGAAATAAGTGAGTGAAGGGATATGCTCGTATGAAATTGTTTCCATTTTTTTATCCGCTGCCGGTGTTGCAGGGACTACATAAACAGGGTGAAAAAATTCTCCTTTGGCAGGGTCTACCACCCGGTAACGCACCGGAATTTCAAAGGGGATGGTTTCGCCCATGACATTTAATGATGCCAAGACAGTGAAGGCAGGTTTATTTTCAGGCATACCGATCAATCGCTGGTCATCTACATTGAAATAGCCTGCATCCATTGTCTTTTCCAGCCAATAGGGCTGAGATATTTTTTTGGTCGAAGGCACTGGAGCATAAAAACTATTTGTCCAGTTGACATTTTTTTTCAACCCCATGCCCTGGCCAGCCTTTGTATTTTCAAAACTGATTTCTCCAATATTGATTTCGGCACCTGCACGATTGTTGAGCAATACATTCACCCTGATGGAGTCGCCTTGTTTGACCAATGACCTGTCTGCCAATGCCTCCAGGTGTAATCCTGATGCCAGCTGGATGATCCTGTCCACCTCGCCCAATTTAATCCTCTTCCAATGGGCATCACCAATGGCATTGATGGCCTTTCTGATGGCAATCAATTGCTGCAAGGAAGCTGAAGGATCATGCACCGAATAGGATTCCACCAATTGATTGACGAGTGCATTGACAACGGATCCACCTTCCACCCGAGACCAGCTGCAGTCAATACCATCCATCGGATCTTTCTCTGCTTTCTCGCCAAGCGTATGGATAAAATATTCTGTTGCTGATCCCCGCGTAGAAGCTGAACCAAATCCCTGGCTGCGGTGCTGGCTTCTTCCCTCCGCAGCTATTTCACCAATGCTTTTACCCAACAATGGGATATAGCTTCCTGCATCAATCTTGAGTTGGTTTTCAGCAGTTGTATTGCTCGAACCAAAACTGAAGGTATTCCACATGATACGCCTGGCTTTCCAGGGCCCAACGCCAAACTTGAATTGCTCTGGGAACATCTTAGGATCAGCAGCGGCAACAAAGGCTTCCCTTGCGATTACGGCAGAGCCTGAGTGGTGTCCATGCCCAGCCCTGCTGTCTTCAGGAAACCTGGTGATGATGACATCCGGTTTGAAATTACGGATCACCCAGACTGCATCGGCCAAGACTTTTTGTTTGTCCCAAATCGCCAGGGCTTCTTCTGTTCTTTTTGAAAATCCAAAATCATAGGCACGGGTAAAAAACTGTTCGGCGCCATCCACCCTCCTGGCCGCCAAGAGCTCTTGGGTTCTAATCATTCCCAGTTCAATACCTTGTTCATCGCCTATGAGGTTCTGTCCACCATCTCCGCGGGTCATGGCAAGATAAGCGGTTTTATAGTTCCGGTCTCTCGCCATATAAGCCAGCAAACGGGTATTCTCATCGTCTGGATGGGCGGCGATGTACATGACTGTTCCAAGTACGTTCAATCGCTTCATTGTATGCAGGATTTCACTGCTGCTTGCAGCCACCTGCTTTTGAGCTATAGCGTTAGAATCAATTGTGAAAATCAATACAACGAAAAACAGCAAACGGAATATCGAAAGAGAGTGCATCTGGAATATTTTCATCAGAAAAGAAGCTTGATTAAGTGAATAAAAATAATCAAATAGGGCTTAAGAACTAAGACAGATGCCATATTCTTTTAAAATGATTTCTATCTTTATGGGATGAAAAAGATTTCCATCATGCTGCGTAGTGCTCATCTGTTGATATCCCTGATTTTGGTATTGATGACTGGCATGGCCAACGCACAGATCAATCCCTACCAGTACACCATCAATAAAATGGCCAACGGCAACAAGGGTGCGGTTTCATCCGCTCACCCACTCGCCAGCCAGGTGGGGCTGGAAATACTCAAAAAAGGCGGAAATGCATTTGATGCAGCGATTGCTACACAATTGGCTTTGGCCGTTGTATATCCTGGAGCTGGAAATATAGGAGGTGGTGGATTCCTCGTTGCTTATACAAACAAAGGGAAAGCCATTTCCATCGATTACAGGGAAAAGGCCCCAGGAAGCGCCTCACGTGATATGTACCTTGATAAGGATGGCAACCCCTTGCTGAACCTCAGCCAGAACGGCCATCTTGCGAGTGGCGTACCTGGAACTGTTGCGGGTCTGTTTGCATCACACAAATATGGCAAACTTGGTTTTGCATCCCTGATCCAACCCGCCATTGAATTGGCTGAAAAAGGATTTGTGATCACTGCCGCTGAAGCCAGATCTCTGAATGGCAGCAAATCAGCTTTTGAAAAATACAACACTGTCCGTCCTGCATTTGTAAAAGAAAATACCTGGAAAGCTGGCGACACCTTGGTACAGAAAGACCTGGCAGCAACCCTTTCAAGGATTCGCGACAATGGCATGAAAGGATTTTATGAAGGGGAAACAGCCAGGCTGATCACAGCCGAAATGAAAAGAGGTGGAGGGAAAATCAGTTTGGAAGACCTGAAAAATTATACTGCAGCCGAAAGGGATCCCATCATCTTTGACTACAAGGGTCATACCGTAATTGGAATGCCTATGCCAAGCAGTGGCGGGCTGTTGATGCAGCAAATGATGAAAATGATTGAAGACAGGGACATTGCCTCCATGGGATTTCATTCTTCCGCTGCCGTACAACTGATGATTGAGGTGGAAAGGCGCGCCTATGCCGACAGGGCAGAATTCATGGGAGACAAAGACTTTGTAAAAGTGCCCGTGAAAACCCTTTCGAGTGACAGTTACCTGAAAGAAAGGATGAAGGATTTTATTCCTGGCAAAGCAACCCCCAGTGATATGGTGAAGCCAGGAAAGGCTAATCCTGAGAGCGATGAAACCACCCATTTGTCTGTGGCAGACCAATATGGCAATGTGGTCAGTGTGACCACAACCCTCAATGGCGGATACGGATCAAAGACCGTTGTTGGCGGTGCCGGCTTCCTGCTGAACAATGAAATGGATGATTTCAGCGTAAAGCCGGGTGTTCCGAACATGTTTGGTGCTGTTGGCAAGGAAGCCAATGCCATTGCACCAGGAAAAAGAATGCTCAGTTCCATGACCCCAACTGTTGTATTGAAAGACAAGAAACCCTGGCTGGTGGTAGGCACTCCAGGAGGCACAACCATTCCCACTTCGGTTTTTCAAACCCTGGTAAACATCATCGACTTCAAGCAGTCCAGTCTTGATGCTGTCAACAATCCTAAGTTTCATCACCAGTGGCTTCCAGACCAGGTGATGGTTGAAAATGACTTCCCCAAAAGCCTTCAATCTTCATTGGAAAAAATGGGATACTTGTTTACAAACCGTGGTCAAATTGGAAGGACTGAAGTAATCAAACTGGAATGGAGTGGTAAGAAGTTAAGATCGATTGAAGCGGTAGCCGATAAAAGGGGCGATGACCATGCAGCTGCTTATTGATATTTTTTCAACTTCAATTAACTTTTAATTCCTTTGGGAGAGGTCATTCTCTAGTGGGGATTGGCTAACTTTACCACAAACTCTTCCTCTGAGAAAAGCAGTTAAAATAAGCTCCTATATTTTGGGCAGCATCATTGTATTGGTGCTGGCCCTCTGGTTGCTTATCCAAACCCCCTATGTTCAAAACAGGCTTGTGGATTATGCCACAACAACCATCAACAAAAACCTGAACATTCCCATCAGCATTGGTTCTGTCAACTTCTCGCTTTTCAACAAATTCGCCATCAATGACTTATTGGTGAGTGACCGTTCAAAAGACACCCTCTTGTATGCCGGCCAGATCAGGTTAAACATCACCGACTGGTTTTTCCTCAAAAAAGATATTGCAATCAGTTATGCAGGGCTGGAAGATGTTTACATCAATACCAACCGCAAGGACAGCATATGGAATTATCAGTTCATCCTCGATGCCCTTTCTTCTGGAAAGCCCAGCAATGGAAAGCCAACTGCGCTGAAGCTCAGCATCGCTTCGTTGGATGTAAAAAAAATCAGGTATAAGGTAAAAGACCAATGGAGAGGCGAAGACCAGGAACTGAACATTAGCAAGCTTCTTCTCTCATCTGCCCTCATAGACCTGAAGAATAAAAAAATTCAGCTCAACCAGTTGACCATCAACCAACCCGATTTTGGTCTTCACCAATACACTGGGAGAAGGCCCAAGTCCCTGATCCCCAAAACAGAAAAAAGGATCAATGGTACATTGTACTGGAATCCAGGACAGTGGAAAATAAGTGCCGGGTCCATCAGCCTGCAAAAAGGAAATTTTAAAAGCGATCTTGAAACCAGCAGAAAAGCCTACGATTATTTTGATGGCGCCCACCTGCATTTTTCAGACATCACTGGAAGCATCAATAACCTGGGGTTGAACAACGATACTTTGTCTGGAATGCTTTCGTTGAAAACAAAAGAGCGAAGTGGTTTCGAAATCAAGTCATTGCGTGCCCATCTGAAGATGGACCCAACCATCATGTCCTTTACAGACCTCTCCATCGAAACACCTTACAGCAAAATTAGCAACGCCTTTTCCATGGGCTATGATTATTTCACAGATGACATGGCCGACTTCGTTAACAAGGTCAGGATGGAAGGCCATATTTACAACAGCACTGTGAACCTCAAGGATATTGCATTTTTTGCACCACTGCTAAAGGACAAAAACATCTCCTTGAAATTGAATGGCAAAGTAAATGGCTTGGTAAGAGATCTGGTTGCAAAAGAGATGAGGATTGAATATGGCAACCTTACTGCACTTTCTGGTCAGCTGCACATTGTGGGGCTTCCGGATGTTGCAACAACCAGTTATATGCTGACCAATGCAACGGCCATCAGTTCGGCCAAGGACCTCTATACCCTACAGCCAACCCTCAAAAAATCATTGGGCATAGACCTTGTACCCATGGGTGCGATCAGTTTCAGGGGTGATGTGATGGCCAGGGGGGAAAGCATGGACATCAAGGGCATGTTGAATACTGCATTGGGCAATGTAAGCACAACTACAAACCTGAAGCAGATTGGTACCAAGGCAATGAATTTTAGCTCCAGCGGCAATATCAACGGATTAGAAGCCGGAAAACTCCTGAAAATAAAACAGCTTGGAAATATTGTAGGGAAATACAATGTTTCAGGGAATGTCTATACCGGCATCAATTTTAATGCGAACCTTAGCAACCTGGCATTCAACCAGTATACGTATACAGACATCAATGCAAGGGGAAGTTACCTGAATAATATCCTTGAAGCTGCGCTGGACATTGATGACAAAAACCTGATTGCCGCACTGTCTACCAGGATCAACCTTGCTGGCAAAATACCGAGAACCATTGTTGATGCTCAAATTCATCTCTCTGACCTGAAAGCCCTCAAACTGACCAACATGCCCCTGACTTTTTCAGGTAAAACACAAATGGATATTGCTGGCAACAACCCAGACAACATCAATGGCATTGCGCGTTTTACAGACCTGAGTGTGTTCAAAGAAAACCAGGCGTTTATATTTGACAGCCTCACTTTCAAGGCTGAACAGATAGAGGATTACCGATCGCTGTCCTTGGTTGGAAAGGATATTGATGCCAAGATGCAGGGGCACTTTGAATTTGCAGAACTACCTGCCACATTCAACCAATATTTAAGCAGTTATCATCCGCTTTATTTCAAAAAAGCTGCACCTCCCAAAAAAGACCAGGACCTTTATTTCAGCTTCGTACTTAAAAATGCAACTTCCCTCTTACAGATCCTGGACCTTGGTGTCAGTGGCTTGAACTACAGCAATATTGAAGGAACCATCGACACCAAGAACAAACATTTTGGCCTTACAGCAACCATTCCAAAACTTGTCTATAAAAACCTGTCTGTCTATGATTTTGAAATGAATGCTTCAGGCGGAGCAGACAGCCTGTTGATTGCATCCAAAACAAGTTCAGTGGTTTTCAACGACAGCCTGTTTTTCCCAAACAATGAAATTAGGATAAGGTCTTCCAAAGATGTTTCTGTAGTTGACATCAATACTTTTTCTGAGTCATCCCAATACGGTGCTAAACTTTCCGCATCCGTCAACAACCTGAAAGACGGCATCCTGGTTCATTTCAATCCCTCTTCACTCGTGTTCAATGAAAAAACATGGAACATTGAGAAAGACGGCGAGGTGTTGATCAGCAAGGCAAAATTTGACGCCAGCAATTTTAAGCTAACCAATGGCGAACAATCGATAGGATTGATTACGCTCCCACCTGCTGCAGACAGGGCCCAAACAATCATCCTTACCCTGGAGAAGGTAAACCTGGGTGAGCTTCTACCCTTTGTACTGAAGGAGCCGAGGATCCAGGGTATCACCTCGGGAGACTTGACCATTGAAGACCCATTCAACAACCTCAAACTCTATCTCAACGCACAGACCGATAAAACAAGGTTTGAGAATGACTCAATCGGCCTGACATCCATCAACGCATTTTGGGACAGCAAGGAAAAGAGGGCCAGCTATTATCTTGAATCAGATAACCCCAACTATCAATTTGGGATCAAAGGCAAACTGGACCTGAAAGACAGCAGCCAGCAACAGATTGAAACTGATATTGACGTTGTGAATGTCAAATTATCCCTGCTCCAACCCTACCTTGGCATTGTATTCAGCCAGATGGATGGTTTAGGGAACGGTAAGCTCCGCATCTCCGGAAGCCTCAAAGAACCTGATTTTACGGGGGCAGTAAAAATATCGAATGCCAAAGTTACGGTGGCTTATACCCAGTGTAGCTATACCCTTCTGGATCCAGTTATTGAATTTTCTCCCGGAAAAATCAACCTGGGAAACATTCAACTCAAAGATGTCAATGGCAATTTGGCCACTGTGAAAGGAAGCCTTGACCATCATTTCTTCAGGGATTTCAAATACAACATCAGTGCCACATCCAAAAAATTGCTGGTGCTCAATACTGGAAGAACAGATAACAACCTTTTTTATGGAAAGGCCATTGCAAGATTCAATTTCAACATTACTGGTCCGGAAAATGAAATCAGGATGAATGTGAGCGGTGCTCCAGTTGACAGTTCTACCATTGATATCCTTACCAGTACCAGCAGCAAACAGTCTGCAGACGTGGATTACATCGTATGGAGATCTTACGGGAGTGAGATGAAAGCCAAAGCTTCAGAATCCATCTCAAACCTGATCATCGACCTAGATTTAACGGCTTCTCCACTGTTGAAAATGAATGTTGTGCTGGATGAACTGACAGGGGATATCATTTCAGGGCAAGGCAATGGAAACCTCAAGATCCATACCGGCACCAAAGAAACCCTATCCATGAACGGTCGCTACAACATCGAAAGCGGAAGCTATAACTTTAATTTTCAGGATGTGTTCAAAAAGCCATTCAAGTTGTTGGGTGGCGGAAGGAGTTATATCAGCTGGACAGGAGATCCTTTGAATGCTGAGATCAATATTGATGCGCTTTACCTGGCCGAAAAAGTAAGGATGAGTACCTTGTTCACAGACCCCAGCAGTTCAACTGTTTCTGGAGTCAGCGCTGATGTGCTGAGGGAAATCAGTGATGTGGAGGTGCGGTGTAATCTCTCGGGAACCTTGTCAAGCCCCAACCCTACCTTTCAGATTGCCATCCCCCAGAACAGTACGGCCAGGAACAATGCCACCATTGACAGCAAACTGAAAAACATCAATCGCGACCCCTTGGAGGTAAGCAAACAATCAACCTACCTGATCGTTTTCAAGAGCTTTGCCCCACAAGCGGCAGTTGTTTCCAGCAATCTCAATAGTGAACTGCTCAATACCACTATTTCAGGTGTTATCAATGGAATTCTCGCCAGCAGTGTCCAGAACTTTTTTTCAAAAGTCCTGGGATCTTCTGTTGATGTAAATTTCAATTATTCAAGGACCATGACTGGCATCACCGGCTCTACTGGAAATACCGGAAGCGGTCAGAATAATTTCAGGGAAAATGTGAGCCTGCAGTTTATTAAATCGATGCTGGATGACAAGCTTATCATAACCTTTGGCAGTGATTTTAATTTTGCTGCAGCAGGAGGAAATAACTTCGCCAGCAATTCCCAATCATTTCTTTTTCTTCCTGACGTCAATGTTGAATACAAAATTACTCCGGACGGTAAGTTCAGGACCTCCTTCTTTTACAGAAGCAGTTTTGATGTGCTGTCTACCTCAGGAAAACGGGACCGGACCGGAGGGAATGTATCCTTCAGGACCGAGTTTGACAGGTTTTTTGAACGAAAAAAACGACTTTAAAACTCATTGTTAAAATGATTCTGCCATAAAAAATGGCTGTTGATGCTGACATTGGCATATTTAATGCACCTTTGTGAACCAAAATGGGCATGATTTGTTAACATTTTTTTATGGTTTTAACCCCACAAATCTTAAAATTTGCATTTGAATTAAAAATCAGTTTATGAGAAGACAATTATTTAGCTTAGTTCTCACATTACTCGTTTCCATGGGGGCCTCGGCGCAGGTAACCACCAGTAGCATCAATGGTATTGTGAAAGATGCTTCAGGCAAGGCATTAGAAGGTGCAACCATCATGGCGGTACACACCCCTTCAGGAACAACTTACAGCACCGTTGCCAAAAAAGAAGGTGTATTTACACTTCCCAATCTCAGGATTGGCGGTCCTTACATGGTGAAAGTTAATTTTGTAGGATTTGGCACGCTGACAATTGAGAGCATCAACCTCCTTCTTGGTGAGCCATTTTTTATCAATGCCCTACTCGGGGTAGCTGAAACCACCTTGAGTGAAGTAACTGTTTTAGGAAAGAAAAGTAAGTTGTCAACTGACAAGACAGGCGCCTCCACAAACGTAGGTGTTCGTCAACTTCAAACCCTTCCTACCATCTCAAGAAGTATTACTGACTTTACCCGTTTGACGCCACAGGCAAACGGAACAAGTTTTGCAGGAAGAGATGCACGCTACAACAACATACAGGTTGATGGCGCCAACCTAAATAACAACTTTGGTCTGAGTTCAGATCCCCTTCCAGGAGGCGGTAACCAACCCATTTCACTTGACGCTTTTGAAGAAATCGCCATTAATATTGCCCCCTTCGATGTAAGGCAGGCAGGTTTCACCGGAGCTGGTATCAATGCAGTAACCAAGAGCGGAACCAACACTTTTAAAGGGTCTGCATACCGTTATAACAGAAACCAGGATTACAATGGTACCAAGGTAGGTGACACAAAACTTCCGCCTGCTGCACTATCTGAGAGCCAGAGTTTTGGCTTCACATTGGGTGGGCCCATCATCAAAAACAAGCTTTTCTTTTTTGCCAGCGCAGAGCAAGAAACACGAGAATTCCCCGGTATTCCTTTCAAGCCCAAAGGCGGAACAGGCGCAGGCAACGAATCCAGCACCTCTGTTGATTCCTTGAAGAAGTTTTCTGACTTCCTCAAAACCAAATATGGTTATGAGACAGGGGCCTATGACAATTTCCAGAACTTCATGTCTGAGAACTACAAGATCCTTGCCAAAATTGACTGGAACATCAGCAAAATCCACAAGCTGACTGTAAAGTACAATGAAATGGTGAGCGAAAATGACCAGCAGCTGAACGGAAGTTCAGTGCCCAATGGAGGTGGATTCGTCGTTACTGGGAGAGCAGGATCTCAAACCCGTCTTCCCCAAAACAGGTTCGGACTGTTATCCATGTCCTACCAAAATTCTAACTTCCGGTTCAAAGATATTGTCAGGTCCGGAACATTTGAACTGAACTCCAATTTTGGGGGGAAGTTCTCCAACCAGTTTCTTGCCACGCTCACGAAGATCCAGGCTACCCGTTCTTCAGGAAGCCAGGTATTCCCTTTCATTGACATATTCAATGGCACAACTGGAAACAATTACATGAGTGCTGGTTACGAGCCCTATTCATACAACAACGATGTAATCAATGATGTATACAGTGTCATCAACAACTCCACTTGGTACAGAGGGAAGCACACCATCACAGCAGGTGGTTCCTATGAGTACCAGCGGGTGGGTAACATGTTTATGGCTGGCTCTCAGAGCTATTACATCTACAATACCCTGAATGATTTCATCACCAACCAGGCTCCCGTTTACTATGCCTATACCTATTCATTGGTTCCTGGTAAGAAATCCGTCTATTCAGCTGAATTAGAAATCGGTCAATTGGGTGTTTACGCACAGGATGAAATTGCTGTTAGCGATAACCTAAAGGTAACAGTTGGAATCAGGGGTGATGTACCCATTTACCATAGCCAACCATTGGAAAATCCCAAGATTACTGAACTGAAGTTCCCTGATCAAAGTGGCAAACTTGTGAGTTACAACACCGGTGCTTACCCCAATAGCAAGATGCTGCTTTCACCCCGTATCGGTTTCCGCTGGGATGTGAAAAATGACAAAGACCTCATCATTCGTGGTGGTACAGGTATCTTCACTGGAAAGATTCCGTTTGTTTGGCTTACCAATATTCCTACCAACACGGGTATGTACCAGTTCGGTGCGAATGTAACAAATGCAACCCCAGCAGGTGTAACAGCACTTCAGAACTACAAATTTGATCCCAATCCTGATGCCTATGCCAGCAGGTTCCCAAGCGTAGCAGGTACTTCCGTGCCTTCCAATATTGTGGTATCTGATCCCAACTTCAAATTTCCACAAATATTCAGAACCAACCTCGCATTTGACCAACGTATTGGAAATGGATGGACTTGGGGAATGGAAGCCATTTTTACAAAAGACCTCAACGCAATTGCGATGCGTAACCTGAACGAAAAGCCCACAAACGGACAATTGTCAGGAGCAGACAACCGCGCACGTTTTATTGCAAATACCAATGCTGAGAGAAGGGTATACCCAAGCCTTACTTCTGCCATTGCACTTGAAAACACCAGTAAAGGTGGTGGATTCTCTTTCACTACACAGCTTTCCAAGTCATTTAAAAATGGCTTCTACGGATCATTGGCCTATACCTACACCAATTACCTTGATGTAACGTCTAACCCCGGTTCACAGGCGAGCTCAGTATGGAATGCCAATCCAACCACCGGAACACAAAATGCCCTTCAGCTATACAGTGCTGCAGGTGTATTGCCCCACAGGATCATAGGTACATTTTCTTACCGCAAAGAATACCTGAAGAACCTGGCCACAACCATTTCCCTCTTTTATGAAGGAGCAAGCCTTGGCAGGTTCTCCTATGTAGTAAATGGTGACATCAACTACGATGGTAACGGCAGCACCGACCTCATGTACGTTCCCAAGGATGCATCACAAATCATTTTTGTTAATCAGTCTGCAGGATCTGGAATCACAGCTGCAACTGCACAACAGCAGTCTGATGCCTTCTTCCAGTTTATTGGCAACAGCCCTTACCTCACTAAAATCAAGGGTCAGTATGCCGGAAGGAATGAAGCAATCCTGCCTTGGTATGACAGGGTGGATTTCAAAATTCTCCAGGATATATTCGCCAACATAGGCAAACATAAAAACACCATCCAGGTAAGTCTTGACATCCTCAACTTCACCAATTTCCTGAGCAGCAAATGGGGTGTAGTGAAATCTACAACAGTTAGAAATCCATTGATTTTCGATTCACTTGATCCTGTTTCAGGAGCACCAAGGTATCGTATGACCCAAATCAGTGGCCAATTGGTTACACAACCATTACAGGTAGTGAACTCATTTGCCAGCACATGGGGCATGCAGTTTGGTATCAGGTATATTTTCTAATTGAACAACTCAATCTCAAAAAAATAACCCCGGATTTTCCGGGGTTATTTTTTTGTCAACAAGACATAAGACAGTTCTTACCAAAATGAAGTTTGATCCGGAATCATGGATTAGATTTCATCATTTCTATGAGGCTTACAAAAGCATCTATTCCCATTGCACTACCAACAGTAAACTCCCCTATCCTGTCACGCCTCAGTGAAGAAAGATAGCCCCCACAACCCAATGCCTGTCCAAAATCATGTGCAAGACTCCTGATATAAGTACCAGTCGTACAAACAACCCTAAAATCAACTCTTGGCAATTCAATGTTGGTTATTTCAAAGACTGAAATGTTGATTTTTCTGGGCTCCATCTTAACCTCTTTCCCTTTTCTGGCCAAAACATAGGCAGGTGTACCCCCCTTTTTTATGGCAGAATGGGCGGGGGGGATTTGCATGATTTCACCAGTAAATGCGGAGGTGGCATTTCTGATTATTTCTTCTGTGAGGTGTTCAGTAGTCGCTTGAAAAACTGGCTCAGATTCCAGATCATAGGTTGGCGTAGTAGACCCAAGCGTGAAACTACCTGAATATTCTTTTTCAGCCGCCATGTATTCATTGATCTTCTTTGTAAACTTTCCGGTACAGACAATCAATAAGCCGGTAGCCAATGGGTCCAATGTTCCGGCATGGCCTACTTTGCTCACCCTGGTCAGGATGCGAATTTTCTTGACAACATCAAAAGATGTCCATTGGAGGGGTTTATCCATCAAAAGGACTCGACCATCCAAGAAGGATTGGTTATCGATAGCAGGATGAGAATTTTGCATGGACGCAAAGGTACAGTGGAAAGCAGGCTGTAGGCAATAAATTTATTGCTTTACAAATTTGGTAGAAGAATTGGAAGCGATGTCAGTGAGGCGAATCTGATAGATTCCTGGTGCGAGGGATTGCACATTGATGTCTTCCTCCATTTCCAAAAGATGGCCGGTCTTGACAATCTGACCATTTGAGGAGATGATTGCATAATTTTTCCCGTTGCTGCCAAGATTTGTATTGACAAGCAATTTGATATTACCCGATTGGACAGGATTGGGATATACCACAATATCACGGGTGTTTACCGTCAGGATCTCGGGTTCCATGTTGTTGTTCCAGGCAGGCGCAAGGGCTTTGGAATTGAGCATGCTGCTCCTTTTGCCATCGGTTTTAGGGAATACAGGCGTTCCGGAATTACCGTTTCGTTGCTTGGGCGTATCGCCAATTCCATCATCCCCACACTGCTGATCTCCCCACAAATGCTTCAATCCCATCCAATGGCCCACCTCATGGGTGAGGGTCCTGCCAAGATTAAACGGAGCCAACACCTTTCCAACAGTACCAAAAGCATCATACCTTATTACAATACCATCAACAGCCCTGTCTGCCCCGGGAAAACTAGCATAGCCAGTCAAGCCAGGAACTGTATTGCAAACCCAAATATTCAAATATGATTTTGCATCCCAGGTAGTGCTTCCGCCATTGGCCTGGTACTTGATCTTATCGTCATCAGTCCACATCATTCTAGTGGACTTCTTTCTGATGATTCCAGTGGTAGACTTTCCCATGGGATCAGTCTTGGCCAGTTCAAAACGGATGCTGGTGTTGGCAGCCAGTTTGGCGAAAACAGAGGGAACTTTTGAAAAATCATTGTTGGACTTGGTAAAGTCTGCGTTGAGTGAAGTGATCTGGGAAATGATCTGTGCCTCGCTGATGTTTTCTACAGCATTATTATAAACTACATGAACCACCACAGGGATCGTGATGATTTTTTCAGGAGACATGCTATTGCTCTGGCTGGAAATGACAGGCATAGCCGAATTGATAATGGCGGTGCAATTGCGCTGTGCATTGACACTGATTACACTGATGAAAGAAAAGAATAGGATGAAAAGCCTCATAATTACCGTTTGGTGATGAGGTTTTTCTAAGAGATTGAATTATTGGGGTATTTCGAAGGATTGGATTCCCTTTCGGGATGTTGCTGGATGTAAAAATTGCACTTAAAATCGGCAAATGCAAGTTGCAAGTCAGATTTTATGATTTTTATAACCCACCAGATGATCCATTTTATCCAGAACTTAACAAATTGACTTGAACATCAAGATAAATTCAGGAAATTTGGACAATGAAGAGGCTACACGCATCACTAACGACAGCTTGGATTGTTTTATTGTTTTCCTGCGGAGGAAATACTGAAAATAACCTGGATCAATCCAGCGCTGTTGACAACCCCATTGCAGCGCCAGCAAATCTGTCTTATACCGTCATCAATTCTTACCCACACGACACAGCAGCTTTCACCCAGGGGCTAGAGGTCTATCAAAACAATCTATTGGAGAGCACTGGGCTTTTTGGAAGGTCTTCCCTTCGCAGGGTGGATATCCAAACAGGAAGAATATCAAAAAGCCAAAAATTGGACAGCCTCATTTTTGCAGAAGGGCTGACTGTTTTTAATGACACCATCTACCAGTTGAGTTGGGAGAATCACTTGGTTTTCATGTATGCAGCAAAAGATTTTAAGCCGATTGGTCAGTTGCCCTGGACCGGTGAAGGATGGGGCATTACACATGACGACAACAACCTGATCATCAGCGAAGGATCAGACAAACTTTATTTTGTTGAACCCCATACACTCAAACTAAAAAAAATTGTCAGCGTAAAAGACCAATTGGGTGCAGTCAACAATTTGAATGAATTGGAATTCATAGATGGATATGTGTATGCCAATCGCTGGCAATATGATTATATCCTCAAGATCGATCCGAATAGTGGTTATGTAGTAGGAATGATCAACCTACAGGATTTTCTTCAAAAGAACAGCCGGTCCGATCTCAGTTACCTCAAAAGAGAAGGATCTACTGCTATGCAGTCTGGCGCTGTGCTCAATGGAATTGCCTATAATAAAAAAGAGAAGACACTCTTCATTACTGGTAAACTTTGGCCTGAAATATTTGAAATAAGGTTACAGTAATTACGTGTGCGGTACCTGATTCAAATTGATTCCTCGAATTTTTAAATTATTTTTGAAAGTATTACGTATCGACCCAAACCCATAACAATTTAGCAATGATCGATTCATTTGAGAAAATTCCCATTTCCATCCATGAAAGTGCCAAACAGGCAACAAAATTGATTGCCGCTGAAATCGCCAAACTCATCAAAGAAAGGGCTGCAGCAGGACAGCATTGTGTGCTTGGCATGGCAACAGGGTCTACCCCAAAAACACTTTATGCAGAGCTGGTGAGGCTTCACAGGGAAGAGGGATTGAGTTTTAAAAATGTCATCAGTTTCAACCTGGATGAGTATTACCCTATGAAACCTGATGCAGCCCAGAGTTACCACAAGTTCATGAACAGTTTTCTTTTCTCACATGTAGACATCGACCCCAAAAATGTACACATCCCGGATGGCACCATTGAGAAAGCCAACATCCATTCCTATGCCGATGCATACGAAAAAGCAATTATTGATGCAGGCGGAATAGACATTCAGATTCTTGGCATCGGTGTAAATGGCCATATCGGGTTCAATGAACCTGGATCCAGCAGGAATTCATTCACCAGGATTGTAGCACTGGACAACAGCACCCGCCTTGCCAATGCCTATGAATTTGAAAATATTTCCCAGGTTCCCCGGCTTGCCGTAACCATGGGGATTGCTTCGATACTATATGCCAAAAGGATCATCCTCATGGCATTCGGTGAAAGCAAAGCACCCATTGTTGCAGACTCGATTGAAGGAAAAATCACTGAAAACATTCCTGCGTCCTTCTTGCAGGAACACCATAACTGCACTTTTTTCCTTGACGAAGCTTCATCCCAAGAACTCACCAGATTCAAGGCTCCCTGGCTTGCAGATCATATAGAATGGACAGAAAAAACAATCAGGAAAGCCGTCTGTGGAATGGCCATTGCATTGGGAAAACCATTGCTGATGTTGACCAGAGAAGACTATTTGGACGAAGGACTGGCCGATCTTCTCGAAAATCATGGGCCTGTTTCAGCAGTAAACCTGCGGGTTTTCAATGGACTCAGGGACACCATCACAGGCTGGCCCGGCGGTAAACCCATGGAGGATGTTCCAAGACATCCGGAAAGGAGACATCCTGCCTCAAAAAGGGTTATCATCTTCTCCCCTCACCCAGATGACGACATCATTTCCATGGGAGGAACTTTCATGCGTTTGGTGCAACAAGGACATGATGTTCATGTTGGGTACCAGACCTCCGGAAACATTGCAGTAAGTGATGAGTTTGTCATGCGCCAAATTGATTTTGCAGTTGAATTTGACAGCTATTTTGAGATTGACAAGAGCAGGGCAGGCAATATCTGGAAAGATGCTGCAGGATTTATCAAAACAAAAACCAAGTACCAAAAAGATACCCCTGAAATCAGGAGCATAAAAGGCATGATTCGCAGAACGGAAGCAAGGGCAACATGCAGGTATGTGGGCGTCAAGGATGAGAACATGCATTTCATGAACCTTCCCTTCTATGAAACCGGATTGATTGAAAAGAATCCACCCACTGACGAAGATATTCAAATTCACATGGACCTTATACGTGAGATCAAGCCACACCAGATTTTTGCTGCAGGAGATTTTGCTGATCCTCATGGCACCCACAAGGTCTGCTTTGATGTGATGTATGCAGCACTTCAACGATTGAAGGCTGAAGGTGATGAATCTGTTGCCAATTGCAATCTTTGGCTTTACCGTGGAGCATGGGCTGAATGGGACATGTGGGACATCGACATGGCCATTCCCATGAGCCCCGATCAAGTACTTCAAAAACGCAATGGTATCTTCATCCATCAATCTCAAAAAGACGGCGTTGTTTTCCAGGGAACCGACAGCAGGGAGTTTTGGCAAAGGGCTGAAGACCGCAATGCTGATACTGCTCAATTGTTTGATCAACTTGGTCTTCCACAATATGCAGCCTTAGAAGCATTCATGAGGTTTGACTATTAAATTAACACTAGATGATAGCGATTCTTGTATTTTTCTTCATTCACTGGTTTTCTTCATTGTTCTTCCATACTTTCTTTCTGCACCGGTATGCATCCCATAAAATGTACCTCACCAGTACATTTTGGGAAAAAACATTTTACTTTTTAACTTGGTTTTTCCAGGGATCAAGCTATCTGGTGCCAAGAGCATATGCTGTGATGCATCGGATGCATCATGCCTACAGTGATACAGAAAAGGACCCGCATTCTCCTCATTTTTTCAAGGATGTTTGGGACATGATGATGCATACCCGGAACATTTACAATGCATTCCTTGTGGGCAAAAACGTTCCTGATGCAGAGTTCACCAAAGACTACCTCCCGGTTTGGAGCAAAATGGATAAAATTGGAGATAGCCTACTCACAAGGGTACTTTGGATTGTTGCATATGTTGGTTTTTATGTGGCCTTTGCCCCTGCCTGGTATTGGTACCTGTTATTGCCCATTCATGCCCTGATGGGTCCTGTTCAAGGGGCAATTGTAAACTGGGTAGGCCATAAATACGGTTACTCCAACTTCGACAACGGAGATCATTCAAAGAATTCTGAGCGCTGGGGTATTTTTCTACTGGGCGAACTGTTTCAAAACAACCATCATTATTTTCCCAAATCGGCAAAGTTTGCCGTAAAGAAATTTGAGTGGGACCCAACTTTTTTCATCATGCGCATCCTGAATAAATTGGGAATTATTCAAATACAATACCAATTGGTGTCTGTTTAAATTGTAAAAATCGTATATTTGCACCCCAATTCGGCCCCGTAGCTCAATTGAATAGAGCATTTGACTACGGATCAAAAGGTTTCAGGTTTGAATCCTGACGGGGTCACGAAAACCACTGTAACAGCTGTTATGGTGGTTTTTTTATGCCCCTACTGAAACATTTTACCCCTTTTGTTACACGAATGTTTCACGACGGATTACAATAACAAAATCTTCGTGTAACATATCCAATCAAGATGCCAAGTCAATACCATGCTAAGTTCAAATAAATCGATTTTATAATGGTAAAATTGGTGGTTCAAAATAAAATAGATTTCCTTAAATTATGGTTGCTACGCCAAAAACTGTTCTCTTAAACTGAATTTAAATGAAAAAGACTATTGTTTTTTTGTTCTATTCATCACTTCCACTCTTCGCATGGATTGTTCCCGTATCAGTTTTAGCGCAAAAACCATCGGAGAAAAAGCCCAATGTTATCATGATAATTACGGATGACCAGGGTGATGCTGATATGGAGTGTCATGGAAACCCTTATCTTAAAACGCCTGCTTTGAATGCATTGTTTAAGAAAAGCGTACGCTTTTCTGATTTTCATGTAGACCCAAGTTGTTCTCCTACACGATCAGCTTTAATGACGGGTTCATATTCGATGAGAGCCGGGGTATGGCATACGATTGGCGGAAGATCTTTATTAAAAGAAGGTATGCCAACCATTGCAGATGTGTTCAAGGCCAATGGTTATGAAACTGGCATATTCGGCAAATGGCATTTGGGAGAAAATTATCCTTTCCGACCCATGGATCGGGGATTTAAAGAATCTGTAATATTTGGAGGTGGCACAATTGGTTCAAATGCTGACTATTGGGGTAACACTTATGTTGATGGCACTTTTATGCACAACGGTAAATATGAAAAATATAAGGGTTACTGTAATACCATTTGGTTTCAGGAAGCCATCAAATACATTGACAAGAATAAAGACAAACCATTTTTCGTGTATTTGCCTACGAATATTCCACATGCACCTTTGGCAGTTGAAAAAAAATATAGTGAACCGTATAAAGGAATTGTATCCGATCGGCTAGCAGATTATTATGGTATGATCAGCAAGCTGGATGAAGATCTTGGTAATTTCATGAAAGAGCTAAAAAAAATGGGAGTTGATAATAATACCATAGTCATGTTCATGTCGGATAATGGCCCCTGTCCGTGGTTTGGTGGAATTGTCATTGATTGGGAAACTGGCTTTACCAAAGAGGGTTATTCAGGGGGTTTACGGGGCGGAAAGATATGGGGGTATGAAAATGCGCATAAAGTACCATTCTTCATTCAATGGCCTAAAGGAAGAATTGGTGGAGGAAAAAACATAAGCGCCTTGAGTACACACATGGATATCTTACCCACATTAATAGACCTTTGCCAACTCAAAAAAACTGATCATCTCCAATTTGATGGCCGTAGTCTGGCTCCACTGCTGAGAAACCATATTCCCGAATGGCCTGATGATCGTACTGTTTTCATACATAACCAAAGGGTTGAATTTCCAATAAAGGATAAGGAATACCAGGTATTGACAGAAAAGTGGAGGCTGGTAAAACGTGAAAAAAACGAGTTATACAATATACAGGAAGATCCTGGTCAAACGAAAGATCTTGCTGCACAGTATCCTCAGGTGGTTGAAAATCTTTATCAACGATACCAAAAATGGTGGGATTATGCATCCACCGATGTTGACAAATACGAGTCCATCAGCATCGGCTCAAATCATGAAAACGTAGTTACGCTCTTTCCACATTCGTCACATACAAGGGATGGTAAAGCAATTTGGGTCGTTCGGGTTGAACAAGAGGGTCGATATGCATTAAGGTTAAACAGATGGCCGGACGAATCCAGAAAGAGAATAGTTGAAAATTCTAAGGGGGATAAACAGTTGCCAATTCAATCAGTCAATTTACGGGTAGGCAATATTGATTCAACAAAAAATATTACAAGTGAAATGCATTCAGTAAATTTTGTTTTGGACCTTTCAGCGGGAATCACTTGCATTGAGATTTCATTCAATCAGGGTGTTACAGCTAAGCCCATTGGCTCAGGATGGGTATATGTGGAAAGAAAAGAAGCAGCTGATGCAAGAAATATAAAAAATTATATCCCAGCTGATCCGGATAAATTGCTAAAACAAAATTTTAATAACGCAGTTGAACCCTATAATTAATTTCTTGGGGCAATTTAGATCTGAACTTTTATTTAAAGTTTAGTTGATATAAAGGTCATCGGAAAAAACAATAAATAATTTACAATTCATATATTTAAACATGAACAAGAGAGACTTTATCAAATCAACGGCTTTAACTGCTATTGGAACAACATTTGGCATGGATGCCATTTCAGCAATGTTTAAATCAAAAAACGGGATAAGTCCGGTAGTTCTAGCTCAAGATGAAAAGTTCTGGTCAACAATCAGAAAACAGTATTTGTTAAAACCAGATTACATCAATCTTGAAAACGGGTATTATAATTTTATTCCTCAGCCATTGGTAGAAAAATTCATATCGCATTTCAGACACATCAATTATCATGGTTCTTGGTATATGCGAAATTTTTCTGTTTCAGATAAGGCTAAAGTGGTTGAAAAGTTAGCAGCTGTTGTAGGGTGTTCTGCTGAAGAACTTGCCATTACACGCAATGCGACAGAATCACTGGATATAGTCATCGCAGGTAAAAATTGGCAAGCTGGCGATGAGACCATTATGGCCGAGCAGGATTACGGAACAATCGTTTCAGCCATGAAGCATATTGCCAGTAGATTTGGTGTTGTAAACAAGATGGTCTCTGTACCCAATTTGCCCTCATCTGATGAGGAAATTGTATCACTATATGAAAATGCGATAACTCCCAAGACTAAATTTATATTGGTATCACATATCATCAATATCACGGGTCAAATTTTGCCTATTCGAAAGATCTGCGACATGGCTCACGCACATGGCGTTGAAGTATGTGTCGATGGAGCCCATGCAATCGCACATTTTAAATTTAATATTTCTGACCTGAATTGTGATTATTATGGTAGCTCTCTACACAAGTGGCTAAGCACTCCTTTGGGCGCAGGATTGCTTTATGTAAAAAAAGAGAAGATACCTGGGGTTTGGCCACTAATCATTGGTGGTGAAAAAGATCCATTTAAAATGCAGCGCATCAGTCATATGGGAACGCATCCGGCCCATACAACACTTACCATATCTGATGCGATAGATTATTATAACACGATCGGAGCAGAAAGAAAAGAAGCCAGACTGCGTTATCTTCAGGTATACTGGACAAGCCGTGTCAGGAAACTCCCGAGAATCATCCTCAATACACCAGAGGATCCCAATCGCGCCTGTGGAATTGCAAATGTCGGAATAGAGGGTATTCAGCCGAAAGACCTGGCAAAGCGATTAATGGATGAATACAAAATATTCACTGTCGGTATTGATTCGGCAAATGTTTATGGCTGCAGGATTACTCCAAATGTATATACGACTACAGATGAACTTGATATATTCATAAATGCGTTGAAAAAAATGTCAGCCTAATCAAATTAAAAGTCAATCTTACTTTCATCTTTGTCCAGCCAAATTGGAACATATCCTACTTGCAGTCTTGCTGGTGGCTTCACAATCAATGCAGGGTCCTACTGAAGAAGTGTATATTGTTAACCGCTGTTATGTTTTTTTATACCCTCAAAGATTGATTTTTGCACTAATTTTAAACTGTCACCACACAGAAAAAAACATGAACAAGCTTAGAAATTTCTTTTCTCTCATCCTTCTATTCCATTTGTCATTCGGGATATCTGTCAAGGCTCAACTATCCGTAAAAATTGAAAATAGAACAATTCAAATTCAATCAGGAGAAAGAAATTATTCATTTTCACCATCCTTCACCGTATTGTACAATGCCACGGATCCCGACATGATGATGAAACCAGTGAATATTAAAACTGTTTCTTACAACGTTTTAACATGGAAAGTGAAGGATAGCAGCAAGGCTGATTTTATACAAAAAACCATAGGCAAGGAAACAGCAGGAGATGGTTTTGATGACAGGATTTTAAGAAAGGCAGCTGAGAAACGGACTGGGGCCATACATAACGCAGGCGAGTCGACAAGCATGATAGCAAACCATGTTCGACAGTCAGGCGACACTACCTTCTTTGACTTTCCAGCTGACCCTAAATTCATAATAAAAGCCTATGTATTAAAAAAATCAAAGCCCTACCCCATTTTACAATATGAGTTACAACCACTGGTGCAAGGGTATTTCAGCGTAGGATACACAGGCGCTCCCTCCTTTACAGAAGAGAAAGCAGCAGGCATTTGGCAGCCGTTGATCTGGCAAGAAAAAAGAATTCCGGAAAAAGCTTTTCTCACACCAGCATTCATGGCAACACTGCCAACCACAATGGTATTTGACGGCAAGAATACAATTGGTGTAATGGCATCCCCAGACGCCATCCCTTTTCAACCATTACCCCTTCTGGTGAACAGTCAATTCGGTATTGGATTGATAAATGCCGAAAAGAATATACAACCCAGTGTATATGCACCAATTCCGGGAGGATACAAATCAAAAATGAAGGCAGGTGAGCCATTCCGTTTTGCACTGCATTTGGTGGTGGAACCCCAGACAATCAACCATGCTTATGAAACCATCGCCCGGAACATGTTTGGGTTTAAAGACTACCGCAGCAATGCCATCAGTACACTCAACAAAACGCTCGACAATATTGTAGACTATTCCATGTCTGAATATACCTGGTATGTTGATAGTTTAAAAGGATACGCTTATGCTACGGATGTACCCGGTGCAGTCAAAAACGTCTCTAGCCTGAATCCTCTTGAACTTGCCATTGTACGGGACGATGTACATATGTTTGAGAAAAGGGCTTACCCGCAAATAGAATACATGCTCTCAAGAGAAAAATTTCTTTTCAGTCTGGACAGTACACAAAAGATACAGAGCCCATCAAGAAAATTGAAAGGACCTGTTGCACCCTTGTCTGAACTCGGCGCGCTCTATACAGTTCTCGGAAAACAAAATCCTTTTTTCTTACAGCTCATGGAAAAGGAATATGCAAAAGTGAGAACCAGGAACATGGATGTAGAGGAAAAAGGAAATAACTGGATCAACGCCATGCACTTGTTCAGAACAACCGGCGATTCTACTTACTTAACTACAGCCATTACCAAAGCTTCTACTTACCTACAAACAAGGGTTTATACGGCACAATCTGAATTTTCAGATCCTCTAGCAGGTGGTTTTTTCTTTTGGCCTGCCTATACCAACCGATGGATTGAACTGTTACAACTCTATGAAATAACAAAAGAAAGATCTTTCTTGGATGCGGCGGTTGAAGGTGCCCGAAATTATACCCAGTTTATATGGATGGTACCTGCCATACCCGATAGCCTGGTTACTGTAAACAAGGATGGAAAGGCCCCTTTTTACTGGTATCTCAAATCAAAAGGACACAAGCAAGTGTATTATCCTGAGGAAAAAGTTCCTGCTTGGCGCCTTTCGGAAATTGGCCTTACTCCTGAATCTTCTGCTACATCGGCAGGTCATAGAGGAATCTTCATGACCAATTTTGCACCTTGGATGCTCCGTTTAGGATATTACGCCAATGATAGCTTTCTGCTGAATGTTGCAAAGGACGCGGTTATTGGACGTTACAGAAGCTTTCCTGGTTATCATATCAATACAGAAAGGACAACGGCTTACGAAAATGTTGACTTCCCTTTTCACAAACACATGGACCAAAGCGTAAACTCATTTCACTACAACCATATTCTTCCCATGGCATCCATGCTTTTGGACTACCTCGTATCTGATGTATATATCCGCAGCAAGGGCGCCATTGATTTTCCTGCTGAATATATTGAGGGCTATGCTTACCTGCAAAGTAAAATGTACGGTGCACGCACTGGAAAATTTTATTCGGACAACAATGTCAAACTCTGGATGCCGGGCAATCTGCTTCAATCTGAAAACATTGAACTCAATTACGTTTCTGCAAGAAAATCAGACACATTGTTTATTGCTTTCACCAATCAATCCCAACAAAATATCAAGAGTGTATTTACACTCAATGATTCACTGGCTAAATTGACTTCCAAAGCATCCATGGATATCTGGCAAAACAACAAATGGACAAAGGTTCCTCAAATGTCCAAAGATTTATCTGTTCAGGTTGCCAGAAATGGTATCACGGCAATCAGATTAAGTGGGGTTGATATGCAGATCGGATTTCAGCAGCAATTATTGGGGGCAAGAACGAGTAATACCAAAGATTATATACATCTTCCACAGGGAAATGCCAATGCCATGCTGTTGCACCTGGGCAATTACGACAAACGCCTTTATGTATACCTCGAAGACGATGACAACAAAGTGAAAACTGCTACCCTTCAATATCAGATTGCTGATGGGAAAACGTTCACATTGGAAGACAAACAATATCCCTTTGAATTTACTGTGCCACTGCAAAATCAGTCAAACATTCAATTCTCGCTGACACTCAACAAAACAAACGGAGAAAAAGAGGAAACTAAACTGGTAACACTAGGCGGAGAATAAAAAACGTATCCGATTCCTTTTTGTTGAATTGCGGAGCATGAATGCAATATATGAATGCTGAAGAACCACTACTTCCACAATAACAGTATGCGGATTGCTGATATGTTTTCAACCGCTTCAACAGGCTGAAGGAAACTGCGTTGAATAAAAGGCTGAAGCGCCTCAACGAAAGGTACTGCCATGATTCTTTCAGGAGTAGCAATGATGATGACAGCACCTTGCTCTATCAATCTTCCAATTAAAGTCAACAGTGGGCCAAATGCATCAGGGGCATAATTGACATCACTCAACAGGACTGTGTCGACGCTGACTTGCTCAGGAAAATCATTCCAATCTAGGCACTTGGCTGTCATGTTATTGACACACAAATGATTGATATTTTTATTGATCAAATCAACTGCCTCTGGGGCATGATCTGTTACAATTACTTCTCTGGCGAATTGGGCAATTGAAAAGGAAGGAATACCCAAACCTGCACCGACTTCCAGTACCTTTTTCCCTGTTATCCACTTTGGCTCAAGTGCCAAGAATGCAGACATTGCGTTTGAAGAAGGCCAAATTTTTGCCCAAAAAGGAAAAGCTGTATTGGCATCCAACTTGAGCAGATGCTCATACGTTGGCTTGACCATTTCAGGGATGGGTACATAAATCGATACACCATCCTGAACTTCCATCAACCTGTTGGGATATTGCAAGCATTGTGAAAATGGAACTGATTTCATCACCTATGTATCCAGCTAAAGATAAGAAACAATATATAGTTAACCTGTCTTATTAAACATATGATCCGAAAGCAGAATATAGAATAAGGCAATGACCATTATCATACTCTGTACTGATTCAAGTGAGTAGAAACCCAGCAGCGGATAAATATGTTTGGGATAATGAAACTATCTGCAGCATATACAGCACTGCTTGACAACAAAAGACAGTCTTGGATAGACTACGACAGGGGAATCAGTATTATTTTGGTAACGTATCGGCATGCTTACGAAATGATGTTGCATGCAGGTTTGAATTTTGATCGATTTCCGCTGATTGGTTATGTGAATGTATTTTTATTTGGGTTCCGGATGCCGCTGTTTTTTATTACCTCCGGTATATTTCTATCCTCAAGCCTCGAGAAAAAAGGACTAAAGTCTTACAACTTCTCAAGATTCCAGAACATCCTTTACCCAATGTTCATTTGGGGAATACTTCAGATCAGTATACAAGTCGCTTTTTCAGGATATACGAATTTCAATCATCAATCATCCAACTTTATATGGCTGATCATTGATCCGAGGAGAACAGGACAGTTTTGGTATTTACACACCCTTTTTTTTGTGGGTATGCTCTATGCATTCCTTAAAATAAAATTCAGGTTCAATTCAATAATGCAAATGTCCATGGGGATATTGATGTATCTGACATTGGCACTAATCAGGCAAAAAGGCATCTACCTTGGATTTGCGATGGACATCCTACAATACTATGTATTCTTTGCACTCGGAGACCTTATTTCAACTACAATAAGAAAAAAGGAGAACAACCGGTATTTCTCTTCAATTGTTCTCTTCCTCATCCTTTTGCCTGTTTTTTGCCTGGTGCAGTACAACTTCGCAGCAATCAATATCCAGCAGGGCAGCAATTACTATGTAGAGCACAAAATGCCACTCTTTTTTGTAGTCATTGCGCTTGTAGGCTGTGCCCTTTCCATCAACATCTCATTTCTCCTGGGCAAGTACAACCTGGCGGGATACTTGAGAATCATTGGCTACCATTCTATCCATATCTATTGCATGCAGATCATATTAATGGCTGCAACAAGGACCATTCTTTTGAGACTGTTCGATAACATACCTGCACCGCTGGTATTGATGCTGATCATTGTCGCGGGGTTGATGTTACCAATTATCTGCTATAATATTCTCATGGGATTAAACTGCTGGTGGTTGTTTTCACCAATGAAAGCAAGCTCATCCCAAAAACAACCAGTGCCATCAACAATAGTGAACCTATAGATCAGCATGCTCATTATCGATACTGGCAAGAGCTTCATTCATTGATTTTCTGGCTTTCCCCCTGAGTTTATCAAACTTGCTGGCAACATCTTCAACCATCGAGGTCATCCCATCTTTGACGCCGTCAACTAGGTCATCTCCTTTTTGCCTGATCTTTCTTCTGGTCTCAGACCCTTTGTCAGGCGCAATCAACACACCAATAAGGGTTCCTGCTGCTATACCTGCTAAAACGCCCAATACAATTTTTCCGGTTGACATAATGAATAATTTAAATGTTGATTGAATAATTGAAATCTACTGCCCAAAGCTACCCAACGGGGCATTGCATTCAAATGACCAGACTGAGGATTCCAAGTGATGGCTGTCAGCAAACTGTTGAAACAATAAAGAGATTATATGAAACTCCTTGAAAAATAGTTTCGGGCATTCCGTAATTTAGTGCCTACAACTTCCAGACCATGAATTGTAGGCTAATGACCTTTTTTCTACTTGCCCTGTCCGCTTTAATAACGAAAGCATCCCATGGACAAGCGATTGATTCAATGATCAATGTATATGCAGATCAATCTCCCAAGGAAAAAATCCATGTGCATTTTGACAAAACGATTTACAACAAAGAGGAAACCATTTGGTATAAAGTTTATATCCTTGATGACCAGGGACTTACGCGACTGAGCAAACATGTTTACATGGAGTGGTTTGATCAGGCAGGCAAGCTTATTCGCCAAACTATCGCCCCTCTTTTTCAATCTACAGCCAAGGGAAGTTTCGAATTGCCTGCTGACTATACAGGCAGCGTCATTCGCATGAAGGTATACACGCGTTGGAGCCTGAATGATGACCCCGCTTTTGGTTTTGAGAGAGACATCATCATCAACAATAATGAAACCATCATAAAGCCCGGAAAAGCTGAAAACAATACCATTGTAAATATTTTCCCAGAAGGTGGAGAACTGATCACAGGGATTAACAGCCTGGTGGCATTCAAGGCAACCGATAAATTTGGCAAACCTGTAAAAATCAAGGGATTGATGGTAAACCAATTGGGGAAGACCCTTGATACCATCAAAGTCAGGCATGATGGCATGGGTAGTTTCAGGTTGTTGCCAAAGGCCGGTGAGACCTATTCATTTAAATGGATCGACCCAGCTGGAAATACAGGCATCATTGGCATACCCGTCAACAAAAAAGAAGGCATCACCTTGTCAGTAACCACCAACAATGAATTTGCGAACGTCAAAGTTGAAAGAACTGCAAGCATACCCGAAAATTTAAAACGCCTGAACCTGCTTGTTCACATGAACCAGGTTGTCCTTTTCAAGGTCAGCCTCAATACTGCAGACAAGCAAGTGCTTTCTGCGAACATCCCGATTGAGGGATTGAATACTGGCATTTTACAGTTTTCGTTGTTCAGCACCGATTGGCTTCCCCTGGCAGAAAGGATTGTCTTCGTCAACAACAGGGAACATGAATTTGGTGCCAAACTCATCCCACAACTTGTCACCCTAACCAAAAAAGGAAAAAATGTTTTTGATGTCTATGTGACCGACACTACAGTAACCAACATGTCAGTTGCTGTAACGGATGCTTCATTGGAGAGCACTCAGGCAAACCATTCCATTTATTCTGATCTGTTGCTGAGCAGTGAGCTGAAAGGTAAAATCCACAACCCAGGATACTACCTCTCCAGTGACGCTGACTCAGTTACTGCGAACCTCGACTTGGTGATGCTGACCAATGGATGGAGAAAATTCAATTGGGAAAAACTTAATGCCTCCATCGGTCCGGAGATCAAGTATCCGGTAGAAACGGACATGATCAGGGTTTCTGGAAAAGTGTATGGATTAAAGAACGTAAGTGCCAATGATCTGATGCTCAACCTTATCATCCAGAACAAGGACAGCAGCAAGAATTTCATTTTTCAACCAGTTACTAAAGAGGGACTGTTCCAGAGTGAGAACATGTTCATCTTTGATACAGCCCGGATCTTTTACAATTTCAATCAAAACCAAAAGCTGAATGAAATCACCCAGGTTCAATTTGACAATGGGCTACTCAAGGCTTCAGAAAAGCAGCTTGCACTCAAGGATGAAAACATGCTTAATCTTTGGAACGACAGTGTTTCCTTGGCCAAAATGAATGCTTTTCTTCAAATGCAGGAAGATTGGAAAAAAAGATCCTCATACAAAACCTTACAGGAAGTAATCATCAAAGCCAAAGGAAAATCAAATGAACAGTCTTTGGATGAAAGGTATTCCAGCGGTCTTTTTGCAGGTGGGGACGCACAGGTATTTGATTTTCTCAATGACCCTGCAGCACTTGGTGGCATTGACATCATCTCCTATCTACAAGGCCGGGTGGCTGGGCTTGTGATCAACCGATCAGGTGCATCTACAAGCATGAGCTGGAGAGGTGCAACCCCAGATCTCTATCTCGATCAGATGCAGGTTGGCGCAGACTTTATCCAGTCCATTAACGTTTCTGATATCGCAATGGTCAAGGTATTCAGACCTCCATTTTTCGGTTCAATGGGTGGTGGAAGTGGTGGAGCAATCGCCATTTACACCAAAAAAGGAGGCGATTTCAAGGGGGACAACACAAAATCAAGCAAGAGCATGCAAAGCGCATTATTGGTTGGCTATACCCGTTTCAAAGAATTTTTTAACCCCCAATATGAGAATCCTGCAGAAAACAATGAGACCGATATTCGAACTACTCTATATTGGAATCCTTATGTCATCACCAACAAAAAAAGTCCCCGGTTCAAGGTGCAATTCTTTAACAATGACATCAGCAAGAGGTTACAAATTGTATTGGAGGGAGTGAATGCTGAGGGTAAAATGACCCGGGTGGTAAAAATCCTTGAATAATATCCTCATTGTTCAGTTGATCAGAGATTGTATGATTACAAGGTTGACAATTTGAAATAACCGAGATGGAGTACATCCTGCTTTTCAACAACAGCATCAGAAAGTGCTATCTGGTACTGAGACAATGTTGATGAAGAAAGAACTTCCTCTATTTTATACACATCATCCACATCAACCCCATATTGATCATCAATATGGGAATTGGCACCCTCAAAATGGGTATGCTTGAAAAAAGCAGTCTGCTTGGCTGCCTTGATTGCCGTTGATTTATCAGCAGCGGCTACAACCATTTTATAATGAAATTCCTCAAACTCGTCTTTCTTGTACCCACCGAGGTTGATGAAAAAAAGTTTTTTTTGATCTGAAGACTGTTCTTCACTCCGAAGGACAACTTTGATATCCTGCCCATCAACCTGTGTCACTTCACGCCATCCGTCTACATGCATATCTCCTTCTGCCTCAGGCCAAAATGACAACATCTCAGGAATGAGATCCCGCAGCTGAGGGGCAATACCAAAAAATATATCGTGTTGCTCAGTATGACGACCTTGGGGTTTGCATCCGATCAGTACCATGAAAAGCTTTGGAGTCATATTATTTTTTGTTGAACGAATGTAAAAAATAACAACAATACCTCAAGTGCTAATTCTGATGCGTTTTGAGTAAATTGTACAATATATATACCAAACATGAAAAGAAGAAAATTCATCGCCAACAGTTCAATGGGAATTATAGCTGCCATTCCGGCATTTGATCATTTGTCTGTTTTGGATCTTCCTTTTTTTACATCAGGCATAAAAATCGGAGAAATCACCCCTAGTTCAGCAGTTGTTTGGGCAAGATTGACCCGTGATGCCATCAGGGTGGCTGACAAGGGAAAAAAACCTGATTTCCTTTATTTTGATGAAACAAAAAATGAATGGCACGACATTGCGTATTTCAAATCTACATATAAGCAAGACAGGCCTGACAGAAAAGTGCAGATCAAGATGCCACCGGGTATTACAGTAGAACAATTGGATGGAGCCGTGCCGGGAAAAAAAGGTTCCATCAGTATTCATTACAGCATAAAAAATTCTGGCAAATGGCTTAAAACATCCTGGATGGCTGTAGACCAAGATACCGATTATACCTGCCAGTTTCTAATAGAAGGACTGAAACCATTTACAGAATATGAAATTCGTGTAATCGGAAAAACCAATGATAAGGCCAGTAATCGGGTTGAGGGCAGTTTCTGCACAGCAGCTGAAAAAAATGATGCCATTCCTGTTAATTTCATGGTCACCACCTGTCATGAATACAATGACCAAGATGCTTCGAATGAAGGAGGTTTCAAAATCATGAAGGAAATGGAGAAACTCAAACCACAGTTTCTTGTTCATACCGGTGATGTATTGTACCACGACCATAACGCCAAAAATCTTGAACTGGCCAGATGGAATTGGCAAAGGATGAGCAGCCTCCCCTGTTATGTTCAATTTTACAAGAATGTCCCTTGCTATTTCATGAAAGATGACCATGATACCTGGATGAATGATTGCCATCCGGCTTCAACGAATCAATTCATGGGTGATTTCACCTACCAACAGGGAGTAGAATTGTTTCGCCAACAAGTTCCTTCAAGCAATAAACCATACCGCAGTTTTCGCTGGGGCAAAGACCTGGAGATCTGGTTGTTCGATGTCAGAGAATTCAGAAAACCCAACGAAATGCCAGATGGCCCTGACAAAACAATTTGGGGCAAAGAACAGTTGGAATGGTTCAAAAAGACCTATGCTGCATCAGATGCAAGCTTCAGGATACTGATCAGCCCTACCCCTATCATCGGCCCTGATCGTCCTCAAAAAAAGGACAACCATTCTAACAAGAATTTCAGTTTTGAAGGTGATCTCATTCGAAATCTGATCGAAGGAAAGAAAAACACTTTCGTCATTTGTGGAGACAGGCATTGGCAATATGTTTCTAAACATGCCAAAACGGGCACTTATGAATTTGCGTGCGGGCCAGCCAGCAATGAGCATGCAGGCGGATGGAAGAAAGACGAAATATACCCTGAACATGAGTATCTAAATATTGTAGGAGGCTTTCTAAGGGTACAGTCACAAAGGATCAACGACAAACCAACTATTGTATTCAGCCACTATGGGGTTGATGGAAACATGCTATTTGAAAAGAAGTTTTCCTGATTACCCTTAAAAAAAACACTTAGTGTAATGCTTATACTACATAGATAAGTAGTGTAAATACGTAAAATCATAACAAAACATATTGCTAAAATCATAATATAAAAACACTGGCGTTTAGTTTTCCAGGAACAATAAAGTTCTTTATTTTTTAACACTAAAACTAAATGTCCATGAAAACGAAAAACCAAACCGCAGTCGCCTTTTCCATTTTGGCAGCATTTGTATTGATCTTCTCTTCGTGTAAAAAAACAGACAACATTCGAAAGCCAGGAACGTTTCCTCCAGTCTCCACTGCATCAATCAAGGATGTACAGGTAATCATTAGCAGCAGCGGAGCAAACTTTCAATCCGTCATGCTTGATGTTCAAAAAGTAGAAATCAAGGAAGACCTTGATAATTCAAATTACGACAATGATAATTTTGCAGATGAGGATGACAACATGGATGATCATCTGAAAACAGTTGATGAATTTGGTCAATGGAAATCACTTGGGCAGTCCCCAAAACTGATAGATATTGCGTCCCTCAAGAATGGCGCTGAGTCTCTGATTGGCAATAACACCGCCATGTACAAGGTTAGGAAAATCAGGATTACGCTCGGAACCAACAATTACGTCATCGACAACGCTGGTGAAACACATGCACTCAGATTAGAAAATGATGTCGAGAAAGTCATCTACATTCGAGTTCACGAAGACGACATCGATGAGGATCTTACACTGAAACAACAAATATTTCACTTATACTTTGATGCAGCCGGTTCAGTCAAAGTTGACAATGGGAACTACACCTTGGAGCCAATTGTTCGCCCCTTCAGTATGAAAGCATTTGGAGAATTGACCGGACAAGTTCTTCCAGAAGATGTAAATTCTCTTGTAAAGATTGATGATGGACAGGGCAATACCACATTAGCCTTTACTGAGAAAAATGGTGAATTCAAGGTAAGGGGATTGAAAGAAGGAAACAACTATACTGTTACTTTTGAAGCACCTGGTTATTCAGCACAGGAATTCACAAGTGTCATCATGGAAAAAGGTAAAAAAACTGAATTCAACTCCATCACACTTGTTCAATAATTAACGTAGAACCTCATTCTTAAAGGGCCTGTCTGCAAAGACAGGCCCTTTGCTTTTTACATTACAAAATCTTTAGGCGGAGATACACAATCGTCATGATTCATATTGATGTTGGTCATTGCATAGCTAAACGAGCAAATATATCTTGCACAAGATCGGGCAAGAGCCCATTTCTTCAATCTGAAAAACATTTTTTATGACCAAGCACATTGTCCTTCCAGCACTTGCGTTCATTTTCTTTATCGGCAGGCCCATGGCACAGGAAAAAATTGTTTCCCTGCCTGAAGTAACTGTTACCTCGATAGCATTGGTAGCACCAAATGTAAACAAGGCGTTTAAGAAGGCTTTCCCAGATGCTGAAGACTTGAACTGGTATAAATATGATAAGGAATATCTGGCCAAATTCATCATCAAAGACATGAACCACAATACCCTTTACAGGCAAAATGGCGTCATGAAATACGATATCAGCTATGGCTACGAACACAACCTTCCAGAAAAGATAAAAAATATGGTTACTGAGGTTTATGACAATTACAAAATCATCAGGGCCATTAACATCAAGGTTACTGCACGAGACATTTGGGTGGTCAAAATGGAAGGCATGAAAAAATACCTTACCGTAAGGGTTGAGGATGAGGAAATGGATGAAGTTGAATCCTTTTCCAAAGCGGAAACAGAAAATTAATGCCTCGTTTTTGACTGCTTGGAAAAAGATGGTTAGTATTGGTAATCAATTTTGACTACCATGAGACTGATCATCTTTTTCTTGTGTTCTATCGCTACAACGGCTGTAAATGCCCAGGTGAATGGATATTCCCAGGCCAATGCCCATTCTCACAATGATTATGAACAAAAGAATCCATTCCATGAGGCCTACAATGAACAATTTGGCTCTATTGAAGCTGATGTTCATCTTGTTGATGGGAAACTCCTTGTAGGCCACGACAACAAAGACCTTGGGCCTTCGAGAACCTTGGAAAACCTTTACCTGATTCCACTTTCACAATACAATGATAAAAAAAGGAAGCTCCAACTGCTGATTGATATAAAAACAGAAGCCATTCCGACCCTTGGTCGGCTGGTTGAAGTGCTTAAAAAATATCCCTTCATCACCAAAAATCCGTTGATCAAAATTGTCATCTCTGGCAACAGACCTGATGAGAATAACTATGCGGACTACCCTTCCTACATTTGGTTTGATGGCAGGTTGGACAAAACATATACAGACCAACAACTGAAAAAAATTGCCTTGCTCAGTGACAGTTATGGCAAGTTTGTCAACTGGAAAAATCCCTGGCCCATCAACAGTGCAGACCGCGAAAAAATTATAGCTGCGGTTAAAAAAGCCCACGACCTGCAAAAGCCCATCCGCCTATGGGCCAGCCCGGACTTCCCCGAAGCCTGGGAAGAAATAATCAGGCTTCAGATTGATTTCATCAACACAGACAAGATCAATGAACTTTCTGATTACCTCACCAAAAGAAATTCTTCACTCCGTCTGCTTCCCTACAACAGGATCATCCGTTCTGCCGGAGAAGTCATTCGTTTTGGGAACCCAGCCTTGGAAAACCATGCATTGGATGTTGCTACCTTGGGTGAAAATGGTGATGCCATTGTTGAGGACCGGTATGGGATTACGGCCATCAATATCAACTCAAAAAAAGTACTCCACCAATGGCGGTTCAGTGAAATTCTTAAGTTCGCCAATTTCATGAGCACTTACTCAGGCATCAAGACCTTTGTTGAAAACGGGGAAACCTTTATTGTATGGGGTGCCGCAGACAAAAGCAATGGGAAATCTTCCCTGATGATAGCCGAATGGAACAATGGCCTGAAAAATATTGCTGACATTCCATTTGATAAAGTTTCACCGGCCAGCAATGCCATCCCCAACGAAATTGCCGTTTCAAGGGAAAAAGATGGACTGTATTTGTATGTTGTGTTGAATGGAAACAATTCCGTCCAGAAAATTGAATGGAGCAGCAAAAAGACAATCTGGACTGCAGCCACTGGTGTAGCGCCCTATGGGATTTGTGTTGCCAACAACAAGATTTTTGTGAGCAATTGGGCTGGTGAAAAAGCCACAGACCCTACAAGAGAAAGGGCTGGCGTTCCATGGGGGCTGGCCTATACAGACCCTGTCACTGGGGCAACTGCTGGTGGATCAGTAACCATCATCAACAGTACAGATGGAAAGACAATTGCTGAATTGCAGGTAGGTCTTCATCCGAATGCAGTGAAGGCTTCGGTGGATGAGAAATTTATTTATGTTGCCAATGGTTCGAGCGATAATATTGCCGTTATCAATGCGATGACCAACAAGTTGGTCGAAACCATTGATGTTGGCCTGATGAGAGGAAAACAATCTTTCGCAGGAAGTACACCCAACGGCCTTGAACTCAATGCAGAGAATTCCCAACTCTATGTGTCCAACGGATTGGACAATGCAGTGGCAGTTGTACAGTTGGGGAAAAATGTTTCTTCCACCGGCAAGGGAAAATCTCTGGTGTTGGGCTATATCCCCACAGAAGCCTACCCTGCCGGACTTAAATTAATCAACAATAGCTTGGTGGTAGCCAACCTGGAATCTGATGGTGCCAATGTGGTGGACAGCAAGAAAAAAGCCAGGTCCATCCACCAGGAACTCGCTTCGGTCAGTGTCATTCCTATCCCAGACAAGTCCATGCTCGAAGCCTATTCACTTGAAGTGGCACAGCTCAACCTCACGAACAGGCTGGATGCACTGTCCTTGGCCCCTCGCGCAGATGCCCCGCCAAGGCCGGTTCCAGAAAGGATTGGTGAACCTTCAGTCTTTAAGCATGTGGTGTACATCATCAAGGAAAACAAAACCTATGACCAGGTATATGGAGACATGAAAGAAGGAAGGGGTGACAGCAGTCTTTGCGTCTTTGGTGATAAAATTACCCCCAACATGCATGCGTTGGCAAGACAATTTGGATGGATGGATGATTACAATGCCTCCGGCAAATCATCTGCAGAAGGCCACCAATGGACCGATGCGGGAATTGTTTCTGACTATGTGGAAAAAAATGTTCGGGCATGGTTCAGGAGCTACCCCCACCGGCAGGAAGATGCACTTGTTTACAACAAAACGGGCTTCATCTGGAACCATGCATTGGACCATGGCAAAACAGTAAGGGTCTATGGAGAGGCCTGTGAAACTGAATATGACAGACAACTGAAATGGATTGATCTGTACAAGGATTATACATCTGGTAAAAAGCCAAATTGGTTCAATAAAACAACCATTGGAAGACTCAATCCAATCATTCATCCAACAATGCCGGACTGCGACAATTATGTTTTCAGTGACCAACAACGTGCCGACATTTTTATTGAAGACTGGAAAAAATATGAGGCAGGTGATAGCCTTCCCAACCTGATGGTGCTTTCTCTTCCGAATGACCACAGTGCTGGAACATCCCCCAATTTCCCTACACCTGATGCCATGGTGGCAGACAATGATCTTGCCGTTGGTAGAATCATGGAAATGATCAGCAAGAGCAAATACTGGGACTCAACTGTGGTATTCATTACCCAGGACGACTCACAGGGAGGATGGGACCATATCTCTGCTTACAGGACGGTTGGCATGGTTGCAAGCCCTTACAGCAGCGGCAAACTCGTGTCCACCCACTATAACCAGGTATCCATGCTCAGGACCATTGAGCAGATACTTGGGATCCCCCCCATGAACATCATGGACGCCACCTCAAGATTGATGACAGATTGTTTTCAATCCATACCCAACAAGTCCGTGTATGTTGCTCGACCGAACAATGTCCCCTTGGATAAAATGAACAAGCCTTTGAATGCTTTGCGCGGAAAAGAAAGAAAATTAGCCGAACTTTCCCAGAATGAACTCTTCAAGGAGGTCGATGGTGGAAGGGATGATGAGATGAACAAGGTGATCTGGTTTTATACCAAAGGAAACAAAGCCTATCCAAAGCATTGATCTCTGCATATTTAATCTGGCACAATCAACAGCAAAACAATGAATACAGGCGAACTCAAAAGAACCTTGACCCCGCTGATGCTTTGGGGGCTTGGTGTGGGTTATGTGATTTCTGGGATGTATTTTGGATGGAACCTCGGACTGGAAAAAGGTGGAACACTTGGATTGGCCGTCGCCACTTTTTTCATCATCATCATGTATGTGACCTTTACCTTTAGCTATTGTGAACTGGCTTCTGCTATTCCGAAGGCGGGAGGTGCATTTGACTATGCCAAACGGGCCCTGGGTCCAAACTGGGGATTCATTGCTGGGATGGCACAGATTATCGAATTCATTTTTGCACCACCCGCCATTGCATTTGCCATTGGCGCCTATTTCAACCTCTTCTTCCCACAGATACCGATTGTTTACATCGCCATTTTCAGCTACATCCTGTTTACCGGATTGAATATTTATGGCGTAAAGGCGGCGGCAATCTTTGAACTGGTCATCACGATATTTGCAGTGGGTGAGCTATTGCTCTTTGCGGGCATCACCCTTCCACATGTTGAGATC
>JAJTFY010000092.1:9370-11954 GCA_021299175.1 Chitinophagaceae bacterium | reverse complement strand
TCTATGCATTCGACAAATCCAATATTTTCATTGGATCTGAAAAAGGCGTCATCCACCTCAATTATGAAAAATACAAGACCAACAAACTTACCCTAAAAATGATGCTGGGCAATGTGCGGGCTATCGGGAAAAGCGATAGCACCATTTTTGGTGGATACTTCAACCAAGGCCCATCGGATGAAGCCAATAGCAATACCTCCATTAGTTTGCCAAGCAATTTCAATGCCTACCATTTTGAATACAGCTCACCAGGCTTTGGCATCCAAAAAAACATTGAATACAGCTACAGGCTTGAAGGATATGAAAAGAACTGGAGCAACTGGAGCAACAAAACTGAGAAAGATTATACCAATCTCCCAGCGGGAAACTATGTCTTTCACGTAAAAGCGCATGATAACCTAGGCAATGAATCTGATGAAATCAATTACGGCTTTAGCATTCAAGCGCCCTGGTACAAGAGCATCTGGGCTTACCTCTGCTATCTATTCATCATTGGGTTGGGGATACGAAAATACAGCGCCTGGCAAAAGAAAAAACTACTGAGACAGAAGTCCATCTACGAAGAAAAACAACGGCAGATGAGTGTTGAACATCAGCTTGAAATTGAGCAAAATGAAAAGGAAATCATTCAACTGAAAAATGAAAAACTCGAAGCTGAAATCATGCTGAAAACCAAAGAGCTTGCAGATACCTCCATGCAGCTGGTTGAAAGAAGTGATGCACTTTCCAAAGTAAAAGAAGAGTTACAGAAACTATACAAAAACACCAACGAAAACCACGACATCAAAAAAACTATTCACCTGCTGAATGACATTGAAAAGAACAGTGCGAGTTGGGAGAAGTTTGCTGTTCACTTTGATGAAATCAACAACAATTTCCTTAAAACCCTCAAGTCACATTTTCCCAAACTAACCAATACAGACCTCAAGGTTTGTGCATACCTGCAACTCAATCTTGCCTCAAAAGAAATTGCCCAGTTGATGAACATCACGGTGAGGGGAGTTGAGATCAGCAGGTATCGGCTCAGGAAAAAGTTGGGACTAAATACAGATCAGTCCATTTCAGAGTTCCTCGATCAATATAAAGAAGAAAAAAGTTGATGCACGTTTCTAAAACCCTAGTTATTTTTTTTCTTCTTCGGGTTCCAGCTTATGCTCCGCCTCAATGGCCTTCATGGTAGCCACGGCCCAATCAGCAAGGACAAGCTTGTCTTCCATGGTGAGTTTGGCATCGCGATGAACAAGGGTATAGCTGGATAAAGGCATCTCCCCTTCTTTAACCATTTCATTCACCTCTTCCATTTTATGGCGGGCCTTTTTTGGTTTGTAGGTCATGAATGCATCGAAATTCAATTCAGACTTTCCCTCTTTTACATGATCGGCCAACCACCAACCTACGGGTTGAATGGAAGCATACCAGGGATATTTTGTATTGTTGGAATGACAATCATTGCAAGAGCGCTCAAGGATTTTTTTTACATTATCAGGAGTGGCATAATGGGTTCCAATATTGGCTTCAGAAGGAGCAGCGGCAGTATTTTTTTCAGGACGAATGAACTGAATGATCAAAAGAATTACTACAAAGGCGATCAGTATTTTCTTTATCATGGGATGAAATTTGAACCAATGTACATTTTTATTGAAACAAAACCGCTGCCTTGACCAATGATTCTGGTTTGCCTACATCAAGGATGATATCACCACTATGGTCATAGCCAACAATGAGGGAATGGGCTGCCAGTTGCAAATAAACATCTGTAATGGAGAAGGTTCCGGAGGAAGGCATGAGCCCAAAAATAGCAGGATCAATCACATGGATCCCTGAAAAAGAGCGGGGTTGAACATCTTCCACTTCCCCGGCAGACCATTTTGTCTCTCCGGTAAGGTTGTTTCTCCATCCTACCAATCGCATCTCGTCATCAAATAGAAATTGCCTGGAGCTTTCCCGCTTTGTTACCGCCAGCGTTGCCAATGGATTGATCTTGTTGTGAAAATCAATCATCCCCATCAGATCAAGATTGGTCAACATGTCTACATTCATGACCACAAATGGCGATGAAGCATCTCTGAAATGCGAAGCTGCAAACGCAAGCCCACCACCGGTTTCAAATGGACCATCGACCTCATGTGAAACAGCGATATGGGTATCAGTATGCTCGTACCTTTTCAGAAATTCAATGACCTGGTCTGCGAAATGATGGACATTGATAACAATATCGTTGATGCCAAAACTCTTGAGATAGGCAATGTTTCGCTCAAGCAGAGATTTATCATTGACAACAGCCAATGCCTTGGGATGGTGTTCGGTAAAAGGTTTCAACCTTGTTCCCAGACCTGCTGCAAAAAGCATTGCTTTAACGGGCTGCATATTCATTCAGTTGATGGTGCTTGGAAGATGTATTGTACTAATACGGCTCATTCTTCCACTGTTTGGCCTCTTGTTCGATATGATTCACAACAGTCCTTACTTTGTATTTCTCATGGAGGTGCGCAGCAAGGCGGTCTGCGGCAAACACGCTTCTGTGCTGTCCGCCGGTACAACCAAAGCTGATGGTCAATCCCTCAAAATCACGCTTCAGATAGTC
>JAJTFY010000092.1:0-9360 GCA_021299175.1 Chitinophagaceae bacterium | reverse complement strand
ATCTGCAGGAATCGCTTTTTTATAGGAGAAACTATTGATATGCACTGTCAGCTTTGAGTTTTCACTGGCAGTGATTGGCTCAAACCTTGCCATGATATCATCTGCAACGATGGCCTCCAATACTTTCTGCAAGGCTGGAAGCCTGATGGGAATGTTTTTGTTTTGAAGGAACCATTTCAGGTTTTTCAATGCAAATGGAATGCTGGCAATGAAATGAGGCTTGCGTTCAAACAGCCCACGAAAGCCATATGCACCAAGGGTTTGAAGCATCCTTATCAAAACGAATCCATCATAATTGTTGAGGAATTCCTTCTTGTTCAATTTGCCGTTCAGACAGGCATTGGCCTGGTCAAAATAATATACCACCAATTCATCTCTCCAATCATATGGCATCTGCGCCCTGGCCTGCCAAAGCAGTGAGGCAATGTCATATTGTAATGCTCCCTGCATTCCACCCTGGTAGTCGATGAAATAGGCTTCGCCATCACGCACCATTACATTGCGGCTCTGGCAGTCTCTGTGCATGAAATACTGATGCTCCTCTTGCATGAGGTAGCTGCTCAGCATGTCAAAATCATTCAGCAGCAGGTTTTTGTCGTATGGAAGATCCAGCGCGCGCACAAAATAATAAAGAAAATAAAGCAGGTCAGAATAGATGGCTTGCTTATCGAAAGATCGGGTTGCGATGCAATTGCTGTAATCAAGATCGTCTCCGCCTTCAATTTGTAGCTTAGCCAATGAAGCACAGGTTTTCTTGAAAAGGTTCAGCACGTTCTCAGAGAATCCTTCTTTGGTGATATGGTCAAAAAGGGAAACATCCCCTAGATCAGACTGCACATAAAACTGCATGGCATCATCTGTATAGATGATGGAGGGCACATTCAATCCCTTGCCTGCAAAATGCTGTGTGAACTCTACAAATGCATTGTTCTCCGGAGCATTGGCCGGATTGTAGGTAAGGATATAGCTTTCGCCGTCGTGCTTGAAACGAAAGTATTGCCTGTTGCTACCCGCCTGGCGAAGCGACTCCAACACAATGTCATGGTTGGGCTGCCATTTTCTGAGAGAATCCAATATGTGTTGAAACGCTTCTTGCATAACTTGACAAAGGTATCTTTTATTCTGAAATGAAAAAAAGTAGAGCCTTATCTTTGTCTTATGCTAAAAAAGGGGATGGATGAATTGCTACGCTTGAGCAGGGAGGAGTTTCATGCTTCCCAGAAATCTCCCATCGTGGTAGTGCTTGAAAACGTGAGGAGCATGCACAACGTGGGCAGCGTTTTCAGAACGGCTGATGCCTTCAGGGTGGAAAAAATATACCTCTGCGGTTATACCCCAAGGCCCCCACACCGCGACATCAACAAAACGGCATTGGGTGCAACAGAAACCGTAGCATGGACAGGCCATGAAGACGGATTGTCTGCGATTGCAGCATTGAAAGAGCAGGGTTATTCCGTTTATGCCATAGAGCAGGTACACAACAGCATCTCATTGGAAAACTTCAACTACCAATCAGGAGAAAAAATAGCCGTTGTATTTGGAAACGAGGCAGAGGGGGTTAGTGAAGAAATGATTGCGGCAACAGACGGATGCATTGAGATCCCGCAATTCGGCAGCAAGCATTCGTTCAACATCAGTGTAGCAGCTGGTATTGTTATGTGGGAATTATTCAAGGCCACGGAGAAAAATAATTAAGTAACAATTTGAGAGAACTGTAAACATTGGCCATGAAAAAAATCAACAAGTACCTGTCGCTCATCAAGTTCTCCCATACCATTTTTGCCATGCCATTTGCATTGGTCGGATTTTTCATGGGCGTGTTTTTTCTGAGCCAAAAAGAAGAGACAGGCCAAAAAGGCTGGGATATTGTGGCTCATTATTTTTCATCCCATCTTTTCAACTTCTTGTTCGTGATTCTTTGTATGGTATTTGCGAGAAGCGCTGCCATGGCCTTCAACAGGTACCTTGACAGGGAGTTTGATGCCAAAAATCCCCGCACAGCCATCCGTGAAATCCCAAGGGGACTGATCAGCCCGGCCAGCGCCCTTCGCTTTACCATACTCAACGCACTGCTTTTCATGGGTTCAGCCTACATGATCAACGCCACTTGTTTTATGCTCTCCCCTATTGCCCTGCTGGTTATCCTGGGATACAGTTATACAAAACGGTTTACAGCCCTTTGCCATATTGTTTTGGGCACAGGCCTTTCCCTGGCCCCTACAGGAGCTTTTATCGCAGTCACAGAAACCATAGACATATCCATTGTTTTTCTTTCACTGGCAGTCATTGGTTGGGTCAGTGGATTCGACATCATCTATTCCCTGCAAGATGAAACATTTGATAGTGAAGAAGGGCTGTCTTCCATTCCTGCCAAACTGGGCAGAAAAAATGCATTGCTGGTTTCGCGCTTGCTGCATGCATCAACCATCCTGCTTATTTTCAGCAGTGGTTATTTGTTTGGATTGGATTGGATTTTTGCAACAGGAGCTGCACTTTTTTCAGGACTGCTGATCTACCAGCAGAGCATTGTTAAAGTGGATGACTTGAGCAGGGTAAACATCGCCTTCATGACTGCCAATGGCATTGCCAGCATAGTATTTGCACTATTTACGATCACAGATCTCATCTTTTTAAACTAGATCATGGCAAGAATCTTAGCATTGGATTATGGCAACAAAAGAACCGGCATAGCGGTAACCGATCCCATGAAGATCATTGCCACCGGTCTGACAACCGTTGACACGCAAAAACTTTTTGAATTTTTAAAAGATTACGTAGCCAAAGAACCTGTAGAAAGAATCCTGATTGGAGAGCCTTATCAATTGGATGGAACGCCCACCCACTCTACTGAAGGAGCCAAGCATTGCATCAGGAGATTGAAAAACAGTTTTCCGGAAATCCCGATTGAAACGGTGGATGAAAGCCATTCTTCCAAGATGGCCTCAAGGGCGATGGTCGAAATGGGCATGATACCTTGAAAGAAGCGAGAGCTAAAGGCTGCGCCTGACTATTTTTTCGGGAGGATCATTTTATATCCTGATTTCACCCTGCCTGCACTGATATCGTCCAGTTTTTTCTTGAGCAATTTTTTCCTGATCAATGAGATCCTGTCGATAAAAAGCTTTCCATCGATATGGTCATATTCATGCAGAATAACCCTTGCGTTGAGGCCCTTGAATGTTTCTGTTTTTTGAACGAAATTTTCGTCACAATATTGAATGGTGACCGTGCTTTCACGGCTGACTTCTTCCCTAAATCCGGGCAAACTCAAACAGCCTTCGTCACAAGACCATGATGTGCCATTCAAGGCTGTGATATGGGCATTGATGAAGATGGCTTTTCGGCCTGTTTCCCCTTCAAATTGTTTTCTCTCTTCTTCGTCACTGTTGTTGTATACCTGCTCCGTATCGAAAACAAACAGGCGGATGGGCCTGTTGACCTGCGGTGCTGCCAAGCCCATGCCATGGGCATTGTACATGGTTTCCCACATGTCATCGAGAAGCTTTTTCAGTTCAGGATAATCAGGTGTTATGTCAGTGCAAACCTGACGCAGTACAGGATGCCCGTATGCTACAATGGGGAGAATCATGTTGCAAATATAATAAAGTACTAGCCGTTATAAAGCAGGTCATAATACTCAGCTGCCATCCTGTTCGAATCAAACTTGAAGCGAACGTCCTTCATGCCATTTTGCACAATCTGGCGCCAGGTATGCGGTGCTTCATAGTACAAGGGCAATACTTCCTCTTTCAAGATCCTGTACAATTCATCCAGGTCATACTGATCTTGATCTTGTACATGCATGTTTTCATAGTCCTGGGGGGGTACTACAAATCCATTGTTGCCATGGTTGATGAATTCCACGACCCATCCATCATTGGTGGATACGTTGACGGAGCCATTCATGGCAGCAGTCATGCCACTGGTGCCTGAGGCTTCACGCGGCACGCGTGGATTGTTCAGCCAAACATCTGAAGCCTGCTTGAGGCGCTTGCTGAGCCCCAGCTCATAGCCCGTACAAACGGCCATGTTATGATAGGCCTTGCTCACATGAACAAGGTGATTGAACTCTGTGATGGCTGGATAGTCCACCGGATAAGGCTTTCCAGCCCAGATGATTTGTACAGGATACTTTGAATTGTTCAGCAACTCCTCAAATCTTTCCCTGTCTCGTGTAAGCAGGTCTGCACGCTTGTAGCCCGCAAAACGGCGTGCCCAAACGATGGTAAACACATCTGGATCCATCAATTTTCCTGTCTGATCAGCAACCATATCAAAGGCCCTTCTCTTCAGGAATCTTTTCCTGTCGATGAAGCGCTCGTCATTTTGCTCATCCATGGAAAAATACAATTGCTTGTCTGCCCAATAGCGCCAGTTTTGAGAATTGGTGATGTGGATGATCGGGCAAACCCCTTCATGTTTATTCCACATTTTTCTGCTCACATGACCATGTAATTCAGATACTGCATTGGAAAGACGGGCAAAGCGCAAGGCCACCAAGGAGTGGTTGAATTGATCATCCTCCAAGCCTGTTATTTCCCTCACCTTTTCAAGAGGCATGCCACAGAAATAAGACATCTTGTTGCAGAGGTAGATATCATGCTTTTCATTGCCGGCCTCTTCAGGGGTATGGGTAGTAAACACCAGCTGCTTTTTCAACTCAGCCAGGTTTCCGCCGTTTTTATTGAGGAGGTAAAAGGCTGCAGAAATGGCATGGGCCTCATTGAGGTGGTATACATCTGGTTTAAATCCCAACTCATCCACCAGTTTGGCACCACCAACACCCAACAAAATGAACTGGGCAACCTTGGTGGCCACATTGGCGTCATAGAGCCTGTGGGTGATGGTTTGAGAGACATAATCATTTTCAGGACAATCAGTGCTCAGCAAGAAAAGTGGTGCTGATTTGAATGTTTCAGGATTCAGGTAAAGTACTTTCACCCAAACAGGGGCATCATGGATCATGATCTGAAATTTGATGCCGGTATCTTCCAGGAAATTATAGATTTTTTCATTCCACTGCACCTGCAAGGTTTGGTCCTGATTCCTTGCCTGATCATAATAACCATACTTCCAAAGAATTCCAATTCCAATCAGGTTTTGGCGCAGTTCATAGGCACTTCGCAGGTGAGATCCGGAGAGGAAACCTAGTCCTCCGCTGTATATCTTCAAAGGCTGGTGAATCGCAAACTCCATGGAGAAATATGCAGCCTTTTTTTCGTATCGGGAATCTATCGCGTAGGGTAATTTGTAATGCTTAAAATTTGACATGCCTGGGCTGATTAATGAGCCTGCAAGATACCCCGTTTTTTTTGGAAAGAAATTTGCAAAAGATTTAGGATGTAGCTATATTGGTTCCAATTGATGTATATGCAAAGAATAATAACATGTGTTGTTCTCCTTGTTTTAATGGTCTCCTGCGGCAAAAAGGCCAAAGACATCAATGCAGATGAGGCTATTGAGACCACTGATTTCATTGAATCCTTCCCGTTGCGTGAACTTCCCATCCTCTTCCAACAAAAAGATTTAAAAAAAATTGAATCTGATAGTTTTTTCATTAAAAACAGTGTCGTTTCAACATTCTTGCCAGATAGTATTTTTAAGGCTGCTTTTCCAAGGATAAAAGATGTTCGTTTTTACAGGAAAGGAAGATACAAGGCCGAAGAATCCGGGGAAACTTACCTGTTCCTTGCTGCAGAAAAGAAGGATAAAAAAAACATTTACCTGATTTGCTTTGATGCCAACAATGTATTCAAGGCCTCGATGTCCCTGGTTGAAAAAAACAGTAATCCGGAGGTATCTTCAGAAGGTGGCATTGATAAAAGACTTACGGTCATCAAGACCAGGAATACACAATCAAGGGATGGAAAAGCATATTACAACAAGAGTGCCTATGTATACAATACAGAGGGCCTCTTCACCCTGATCCTTACGGAAAGCAATGAGCCGGTGGAGGAAAAAACAGTCTACAATCCTATTGATACCTTATCAAGAAAAGACCCTTTGAGCGGAGACTACAAACAAGACAAGAAGAATTTCGTTTCTGTTCGTGATGGCGGAAAGGCTGGCAAACTCCTGTTTTTCATCAATATTGAAAAACCTGGAAACGGCTGTGATGGAAGTTTAAGGGGCGACATGGTTCAGGTCAAGCCAAGGGTATATCATTACAACAAAGCAGATGACCATTGCGTATTGGAGTTCAGCTTCAACGGAAAAGGTTTGCAGGTAAGGGAATTGGAAGCCTGTGGAAATCACCGTGGCGTCAGGTGTTCTTTTGATGGCCGGTTCAGGAAATAAAGTTTCTTGCTCGAATTTATTGCGAGCATCAAGATCTGGATTTATTACAATACAACCCCTTGCAAAATATCTTCCAGGTTCTCTCTCCTGCGGATCAGTTTCAACTCGCTATTGGATACCAACACTTCCGCAGGACGACAGCGGGAATTGAAGCGTGAGCTCATCTCAAATCCATATGCCCCTGCATTGTTGAAAAGAATAATATCATTGGGACGGATCTCATTGAGATCCCTGTCCCAGGCAAAGGTGTCGGTCTCACAGATATTTCCAACTATGTTATAGGTCTTCTTCTCCCCTTCGGGATTGGATATGTTAGAGATCTTGTGGTATGCGTCATAGAACATCGGACGGATCAGGTGATTGAACCCGCTGTTCACACCAACAAAAGTCCTTGAAGGCCCTTGTTTGATGATATTGGCGCGAACCAGAAAATAGCCAGCCTGACTGACCAAGTATTTACCAGGTTCAAACCAAACCTGAAATTTCTTGCCAGTAGATTGTTCAAAAGCCTCAAAAGTATCGGACAGTTTTTGTCCCAAAGCCTCCATGTCTGTTCCCACTTCATCCGGCTTATAAGGCACCTTGAATCCCCCACCCAAATCAACAATGGTCAGGTCAGGAAAATATTTTGTCTGTTCCAATACCAATTCCAGTCCCTTCACAAAAACTTCCAAATCCTTGATTTCACTGCCGGTATGGATGTGCAGGCCTTTTACCGAGACCTTTGTGCGGTGCATTACATCGATGATCTGTTGCACTTGTTCTATAGAGATCCCAAATTTTGAATCGACATGCCCGGTAGAGATCTTGATGTTTCCACCCGCCATGATGTGCGGATTCAAACGAATGATGACTGGATAAGCAGCCCCGAAATGATTTCCGAATTCCTCCAACAGGGAAAGGTTGTCAATGTTGATGTTTACCTTCAAGGCTGTTGCCTCCAGGTATTCATCAAAGGCCACACTGTTGGGTGTAAAGATGATACGCTCTGCAGTAAACCCGGCCTTGAGTGCCAGCTGCACTTCGTTGATGCTTACGCAATCAATGCCAGAGCCCTGTTGCTCAAGGATTTTGAGAATGTTGACATTGGTCAATGCCTTACAGGCATAGAATATCTTGACATCCGATCTGCGAAACGCTTGCTTCAGTGAAGCATATTGGAACTTGATTTGCGCTTCATCATACACATACAGCGGGGTACCAAATTCAGCTGCAGCGTTGATTAGTGTATCGTTGGAGAGCATGTTAGTCAGGAAGATTGAAAGATGTGTCTTCTTCAGTTATTTCGGAGGAAATACCACCAGCTTCAGCCTGTGTATTTTCAGCTGTGTCGGCCGTTCCGTCGGTCTCAAAATGTTCTGCATTGACCAAGGTTGGTGTCACCATTTGTTCAGCCAGTACTTCACTTATTTTTGGAAGCTCCTCGGAGGAATTGATCCCGAAATAATCCATGAAATGACGGGATGTACTATAGATCAATGGCTTGCCCACCATGGTTTCGTTTCGACCGGAGATGATGATCAATTCTTTTTCAAGCAACTTTTGGATGGAATAATCACAGTTCACCCCACGGATGGCTTCTATCTCAGACTTGGTAATGGGCTGCTTGTAGGCAATGATGGCCAATGTTTCCAAGGCTGCCGTAGACAGGCGCTTCAGGAATTTGTCGCCATTGAGTTGTGCAATGGTTTGGTGATAATCCCTTTTGGTAAGGAATTGCCAGCCGCCGCCGCTTTCCCTCAACTCGAAGGGGAAGAATTCAGAATTGTACTTTTCTTTGACCCCTTCAATAGAAGTTTCCACCTGATCAATCACCACCTTGTCATCCATGAAACCGAAGGCGCTGTTAACGAGTTCAGTGATCTCTATGGCAGTGAGTGGCTTCTCGCTGGCAAAGATCAATGCTTCAATGTGTGTGATGAGGTTGGCTATTTCCATTGGTCTAAATAATGCTGTACTGGCTTTTGGCCGGGTTTATAGGCAATAAATGTAATGCAAAAACCTGATTTTATCCCTGCAAAGCTGCTGCACCACTCACGATTTCTGTAAGTTCTGTGGTGATGGCCGCCTGGCGGGCACGGTTGTAAGAGATTTTCAGTGATTTGAGGAGTTCATTGGCGTTCTCAGAGGCCTTGTCCATTGCCGTCATTCGGGCGCCATGCTCTGAGGCATTTCCATCCAAAACAGCCTTGAACAGCTGCGTATTCAAGATCTTGGGCATGAGTTCTGCAATCAACAGGTCCTTTTCTGGTTCAAAAATGAAATCAGACTTCTTTGAACTTCCACCTTTTGCAGGTTCATTCTTGGGAATGGGCAAAAAAACTTCTGAAGCATAGCGTTGTGTAGCCGCATTTTTGAATTCACTGTACACAATTTCTATGGCATCAAACTCTTTCTGCTTGAAGGCCTGCACTGCTGCCTGGGCACAAGCTTGAACGGTTTCAAATGAAAGTTTAAGGAAGGTATCCTTGAATCGGACATCTACATTGTATCCGCGTTTCTGGAAGAATTCTGCACCCTTCTTTCCGATGGCCCAAATGGTAAGGTTTCCGGCTGTTTGCACAGCGGCATATTTTTCTGCGATGGTGGCAATCGCCATCTTCTGGATGTTGGCATTGTATGCACCACAAAGACCACGATCACTGGTGATTACAATCATGAGTACCTTCTTCACCTGCCTTTCTTCAGCCAAGGCAATGCTGTTGCCTCCTTCTGAATTGCTCACGATATTGCTGAGCATTTCCTGGAGCTTAGAGGCATATGGGCGCATTTGGATGATGGCATCCTGGGCGCGGCGCAATTTGGCGGCACTTACCATCTTCATTGCCTTCGTGATCTGCTGGGTAGATTGCACCGATTTGATCCGGTTTCTTACTTCTTTTAACTGGCCTGCCATGTAAGGTTCAAATTTTGTGCAAAGTTATGAAAAGGTTTGCAATGTGCAAGAGAGAGTTAAAGGGGTTGAGGGAGTTGAAGGGGTTGAAGTATTTGAAATTAAAAAGCCCCCGCCGTATAGCGGGAGCTTTTCATCCATTAGAATGGTATTATGATTCTATTGGTTGG
>JAJTFY010000091.1 GCA_021299175.1 Chitinophagaceae bacterium | reverse complement strand
TCAGATTGATGGTTTGGTTTGATGAAACAACTGAGGCTGTTTCGGCTTCATCCTTCTGCCGAACACTGATCTTCCCTTTCAATCCTGAATAGTACAGGGGAAGATTGATATTCCGGGTAATGGTTTCATTTGTGGGGTTGAAAAGCAACACAAATACCCTGTCCTTTAAAGTGGGGCTCACATGCATAAAGCCATCCCAGTCCCGACCGTCTGCCCTTCTCAAATGCACAATGGGTGCATTCAGGATGTCGCGGTACTTTTTGTACCAGGAAACCGTGTTGGAAACAAGGGCCTTGGTGGTGGTGGTATCGTATAACCTGGGGCCCCGGTAACAAGCCTGCACACCGGCTCCATAGTATTGCACCATCAACATTTCGTAGTCTTTCAGGTGATCCTTCAATGGCTCAAGCACGGCCTCCGGTCCACCACCCTGGTACCTGGTCAACGGAACAAAACCCCAGCTCATCGAGGGCAGTTTTTCAAAAGTACCATCGTGGATGTTCTGCCTGTTCAGGATTTTTTGCTGATCACGGGAAAGAGAGAAATTGACTTCGCGATAACCGATGCCGATCTTGTGGGTGCCATCCAGAAAATACCAATCGGGTGCGTTTACATAAACACCATGCTCGTTGCACCAGCGGTACAATTCCTTTTGCAATTCCATTTGCCTCCACTGCGAATCATCAAGCCCTTTGTGGCCCGGATGAACTGTTGATGCACAAACATCCCCCGGGTATGGACCATCGTTTTCAAACAAATCAAAACCTGTTTGGGTGATGAAGTATTTCAGGTTGCTGATATAAGCCAACCCCCACTGGCTTCCCATGCAAGGTGCGTTCCCAAAGAACGCGCCACCAGGCTTGCCTGTTTTGGGATCAATCACATCGGTTTCATCATTGATCCTCCTGCTGCTGAACAAAGAATAACTCCCCACCAAAATGCCTTTGCTGTGGGCATAATCCGTGAGCTTTTTCCAGCGGGCAATGTTCGCAGCACTGGTGTCTTCCATGTTGCAATGGCTTCCAAAACTGAGGATCAAGGCCTCATAACCGGTTGCTGCACACTGGTCCACCGCTGTAATCACCTGTTCATCATTGCGGCTGACGAGGTGCATGAAAATAGGGTTCTGCGTGGTCCAGGGTGCAACGGTAGCATACATGCGCTGGATCATCATCCCCCTTCTCTCCCGATCATAGCTGTCCATCAACAACTCATGTGTTCTGGGTGATTTGATGGTTTCACCAGGGGCAAGTACAACTGCTGTTACTTTTTCAGGATACACTTCCAAAACGCATGGCGTTTGGTAATTGTAGTTGACCTGTGAGGTATAGGATGAATCAGTCACCCAATGGGTGGTCTGGTCGCTGATATCATAACGCATCGCATTGTTGAATGCATAGTTGGTCTCAACATAAATACCATGTTGCTTTTTCATTTGCTCTGGCGATCCTACCACCGCACTCTCCTCTTCAACAAGCCCAAGCGACTCATTGACAATCCTGTTCACCACAATGTTTCTATTGCTTTTATTGATGAGCTCCACCCACTTGACAACAAGGGGGATACCATCGTAAAGCTCATAATGAACGATAACGGAAAGGTCTTTGAGTGAAGGGACTGCAGACCTGAAGCTGATGGCCAAGGATTTTCCTGTAGCCTGTTTGTTCACCGATGCCCAGGTTGTTCGCTTCCAATTGATGTATGGTTTGATATCAGTGACAGCATATCCAGAAAAAATAAAATCTCCTGCCCCGGCCTTGAAGCCTTTCATCCATTCCTGTTGCAGGTATGCTTTTTCCTGTTGACCCACCACTCCACCAACATTGTATTCCTTCCCATCAATGATGAGCTTGGCCTCCGGCCTGATGGCGCGAAGCAATTGTTGGCCAGTTGCCATGTTCTGAAAATCATAACAGGCGAAATTGGGTGAAACCTTAAAACTTCTGCGCACAAGACCATTGTACAAAACAAGATCTCCTTCCTTTTCCTTTTGGAATACATTGGCCTTTGTAGTGATGGGTTTCACCAGCCAATCTTCTGGAACAATTTCATTGAAACTGTCCTTCCAAACAGCAGTTCTGGAAGCATTTTGCGCAAATGAAACAAAAGCGATATTGATGAAAATAGCAATTGAAAGAATTTTTTTCATAATGAAACCATTTTTCGTCTAGATCAGACTAAGTTAACAAAGACATGGATATGGTTGGAGATTCCTCCCATGTCATCATTGCATTGATAAACTTTACCATTTGGTATTGGTGCAAATTACTGGTTCTAATTTCAGCAACTTGAATTTTATTGGTCTCCAGCAAAAAAGCCCTTTGGGTTCCCTCCAACAAGGGAATTTCAGGCGTATGCCAACGCTCGCCATCATAAAAAGCAAGGTTTGCATAAGAGGCGTCTTTAACAACACCCTGATCCGTCATGATGATTTCATCGGTACCGGATTTCAACAGCAAATCGCTTATCCATTCCCTGTCAGCGTACTTAAAATCATATTTTCTTCCTTCCAATTCTACCAATGAGATGCTTCCAATTTTTTTTACAGCATATGTAGAATAGGTTATGTCGAGCACCTGTTGAAGGTCGTATTTTACGCGACACTTGACCACACCACTTGCATTCAATGCATTCTGAGTAATTATTCCATTGAGCTGAATAAAAGGAGACTTACCAAAATTCAAGAGTGTCCTATTGACCCTTGATTGATGGTAATCGAGGTGTTCAAAGCTTCCATCTTTTATTCTGATTGATTCAATAAATTGGAACATATATTTTGTCTATCATTTCTTGGTATTCTTCCGCCAACGTACTCTGAAATGTAATGCCACCACCACTTCTAAAAATATTGTTACCCTCTACATACCTAATCAGAACACAGCTGTCCAATTCATTTCCATCAAAATAACCTGCGATGCCTGTATAATATCCTCGCTCTATTTCTTCAATGTCAAGAATTGCCTCCAAGGTTTTTTTCTTGGGCGCACCGGACACTGATCCTGCAGGCAATAAACTAAAAATAATGTCTCCAATGCATTCATTGAAATTATCGGGCAATTCCCCTGCGATTTCTGAACTTACCTGCCCTATCTTTCCCTGCTGGGTTTGCAGTTCTTCATAGTATCGGTACCTCAGCACCTTGACATTTTTGGAAACCCGACTCAGGTCATTTCGAATGAGATCAACAATGGTTGCGTGTTCCGCCTGTTCTTTGGGATTGTTTAAAATGATTGCTTTAGCGTCCTGAATATTTGCGTCAATTGTTCCCTTCATGGGGAAAGAATATATTTTCCCATTCTTAATTTTAATAAATGTCTCTGGGGAAAAACAAACAAAATTATTTTTGAACCATACCCTGTATTTTGACGAAGTCGCTTCAAAAATATCTTGGTGCGACAAGTCTGTGGTGATTGTTGTTGAACAGGTAAGGTTGATTAAAAAACTGTTGCCGTAGGAAATATGATCCTTTACTTTTTTGAACTTCACTGCATATTCATCAAGCGAAACCGGAGCTTTATCAAACTGGAATTGACGTACTGATTTTGAAAAGTTGTGATTGGAGACTCCTTGAAAATTATACTTGAAATCATCCGCACAATCTTCCATCAACCAGGCAAGAGGCTTTCTGCATTCAAAATCAATCAAGAAAACAAACGGCTTTTTTTCCTTTCCCCACCGGTTTAAAGTATCCTTCATCAGTGCCACAACAATATTGTATTTTGAAAGAAGGGACAGTACTGCTGTAGGTATATTCCCCAAGTGCAGACCGGCCAGATCATACCTTAAATCTAAAGTATTTTTTTTATTGCCGCAGAGAGAAACTTGCCAGGATTGGCAATTGATTCTGCCGAAGAACCGGCAAATTCCGAAAGTGCTACTACCCTGTCTACACCCATGGCATTGAGGTCCTTGATGTTCATTGCTGTTTCACCGCAGAGCGCATAGAGCTTGGTACCATGCTTTCTGGCCTGATCCACCAGCTTTCCAATCACCTTGCCCTGAAAGGATTGCTCATCCAGCCTTCCCTCCCCCGTGATGACAATATCTGCAGCAGCGATTTTATCATCCAGTGAAACTGATGCTATCAGGTAATCAATCCCCGGCACCAACCTGGCACCAAGAAATACATCGCATCCACCGCCCATTCCGCCGGCAGCCCCAGCACCGGGAGCCACTTCAATGGACCTTCCAAAATATTTCATGAAAACAGCATCAAGATTTTTTAATCCTTCATCCAATTCATCCACCTGTGCTGCATCTGCACCTTTTTGCGGCGCGTAAACATGTGCTGCACCATCGAGACCAAAAAATGGATTGCTGACATCATAGGCCACAGTAAAATGAATGTCTTCCAGGAGGTCTGTTTCTGGCATGACAATTTCAGTGATGGAAGTAAGGCTCTCTCCACAGGGTTCCAGTGGATCCCCGTTTTTATCGAGGAACATAAAACCCAACGCATCTGCCATGCCGATGCCGCCATCATTGGTGGCGCTTCCTCCAATGCCCAGATAAATTTCTTTGGCGCCTCTTTTGATGGCATCCAGGATCAGCAAACCAGTGCCATAGCTGGATGTCTTCATCGGGTTCCGCTCATGGTCGGCAAGCAATGCCAAACCGCTGGCGGCTGCCATTTCAATATAGGCAGCAGTTCCATCCGCTGAAATTTGGTAACTGGCTTTGATCTGTCTCATCAATGGATCAACCGTCAATGCCTGCGCATCGTTGGTTCCAAAATAATGTTTGATGATAGAAGAATATCCATCACCGCCGTCTGCCATGGGATAAGCTTCCACCTCAGCATTGGGGCGAATAGCCGCAATCTCTTGCTGTATGAGTTTACACAGTGTGATGGAGTCGATGCTTCCTTTGAACTTGTCTGGCGCGATGAGGATTTTCATTTTGGAAAAGGTTGAGGGAGGTGTAGGGAGGTTGAAGGAGTTGAAAGAGTTGAAGAGGTTGAAGAAGGGCCTGAAATGTTTAGGGGTTTAGCGATTGAAAACCCCTAAACCCCTAAACCATTAACCTTTAAACCCAGAACTACATTTTCGGATACACTGCATTTACACCCAACTCCTCTTCAATGCGGAGAAGCTGATTGTATTTTGCCATGCGGTCTGTGCGTGATGCAGAACCGGTTTTGATTTGTCCGCAATTCAATGCAACGGCAAGGTCAGCAATCGTGGTATCTTCAGTTTCACCGGAGCGATGGCTCATGATGGACGTATAGCCATTGGTTTGTGCAAGTCTTACGGCATTGATGGTTTCTGTAACGGTTCCGATCTGGTTTACTTTTACAAGGATGCTGTTGGCAATACCCCTGTCAATTCCTTCCTGTAAGCGCAGTACATTGGTTACAAAAAGATCATCACCCACCAGCTGGCACCTGTCGCCCACTGCTTCAGTCAATTTCTTCCAGCCATCCCAATCGTCTTCGGCCATGCCGTCTTCGATGGAGATGATGGGATATTTATCTACCCACTCCGTCCAGTAAGCAACCATTTCATCGCTGCTGATTACTTTTCCTGAGCTCTTGTAAAACTTATACGTGTTGTCAGCTTCGTTGTACATTTCGCTGGTGGCCGCGTCCATGGCAATGAAGATCTGCTCACCTGGCTTGTAGCCTGCAGCTTCGATGGCTTGCAATACGGTCTCAATCGCCTCTTCGTTGCTTTGGATGTCTGGTGCAAATCCACCTTCATCACCAACGTTGGTGCTGTATCCTTTCTTTTTCAATACTGTTTTCAACTGGTGAAACACCTCAACACCCCAACGAAGTCCTTCGCTGAAAGTTGCCGCACCTGTTGGAACGATCATGAATTCCTGGAAATCAATTTTGTTATCAGCATGTGCGCCACCGTTGAGGATGTTCATCAACGGAACAGGAAGGGTGATGGCATTTACACCACCAAGGTACCTGTAAAGGTTGAGGTTGCTGGCCTGTGCACCTGCCTTGGCAACCGCCATAGACACTGCCAGGGTAGCATTGGCGCCCAGTTTGGCCTTGTTGGCAGTGCCATCCAGTTCAATCAGCATCCTGTCAACCAGGGCTTGATCGGTAACTGGAACACCCAGCAACTTGGGAGCAATGATATTGTTCACGTTTTCAATGGCCTTCAACACGCCTTTTCCTACATAAACGGCTTTGTCGCCATCACGGAGCTCAACGGCTTCGTGTTTACCGGTGGAAGCGCCTGATGGAACTGCTGCACGGCCAATGAAACCACTTTCGGTGATGACATCAACTTCTACTGTAGGATTACCGCGGCTGTCGAGGATTTGTCTTGCGTGAATGCTGGCAATTAAACTCATGATGATTTATTTTAAGGGTTGTTCTACTTGAATTGGGAAACGATCAAATGGCTACTCCGGTAAGGTCCCTGAATATATCCTCCAGGCGCCGGGTTTGCGTGTGCAAAGAAACGATATTCAAATTATGTTGCAAAGCGAAACCCATAAGTTCTTTGCTCAA
>JAJTFY010000090.1 GCA_021299175.1 Chitinophagaceae bacterium | reverse complement strand
GGAAAGGAACAATAGTGAGGCATCTTGAGCCCGATATATCCTACTCCGCATTCTACTTTGATCCAGCCACGGGTAGAAAATTTGACCAAGGTATCATCCAAGGGGTTAATGGCGAATTCCAATCAAAGGGTCTTCCCTCGCCCCAAGATTGGATACTGGTTTTAGAACGAGCAGATGCTAAACAATAGTCAATGCTACCTCTCAAATTCTATTATTTGAGTTTTATCATTTCGCTTCCTGCTAAGAGAAACGCACCTGTGCCAAAATTTTGCCAACTTTCAGCATTTGCTGGCATTGGATTGGCTCCAATATTTTGAACCCATCCAATTTTTCCATTCTCTTTCTGACATCCCATCATTCCTTTCCATGCTTTCAAAACCACTGGTTTGAAAATTGATTTATCCAATAAATTATTGTTAATACCCCATGCCAATGCAAATGTGTAAAATCCACTTCCACTAACCTCGCCATGGTCATAAGACTCGGGGCAAAGCAAACTTGTACGCCATAATCCATCTTCAGGTTGCAGCTCTTGGATTTTTAAAGCCATTTCCCTAAAAAGATTTTCATAGAAAACCCTATTTTGATATCGTTTGGGCATATCTGCTAAAATCAATGCCAATCCAGCCAAAACCCAGCCGTTCCCTCTGCTCCAAAATACCTTTCTACCATTTGGTTCTTTTATATCAGATGCATTCCCCTTCCATAAAAATCTCATATCTCTGGAAAACAAATGTTCTTCTTTATCGTAGAGTAATTCATACGATTGCTTATAATATTTGTCCATTTCATTCAACAAAGATTCATTTTTTGAGAATTTTGAATACGCGGTGATTACAGGTGGTGCCATAAAAAGAGCGTCACACCACCACCATAGGATGCTTTTTTCATCTGGCTCATTCACTTCCAGCTTTTTGCCACTAATTCCATTCTTCCAAGGGTGAGCATTATACAAATGTTCATTGATGATTTTCTCAGCAGGCTGTAGGTTGACATCGGAGATTCCAAGCCTCTTCAAATAAAGATAACTGTAGCAAATATTCATATCATCAGCATGGTAGAAACGTTCCCATGGTTTCCAATCATTTCTCACGGCCATCTGCTTTAATGCTTTTATAAAGGCAGTATCCTTGGTGGCTTCATGCGCTTTGGAAACTCCCAAATAATAAGCCCCATTTGTCCAATCTGTTGGTGCTTTTGCATAAATAGGATTGGCTTCCTGCCAGGCCATTGCTCGCAGCATCGATTGTCTGATAGAAGCCTCTTCAGGAGTGAATTTATATTGAGACACTTTACATCCTTGAATAATCAAGAGTAAGGCAAAAAAACATATTCCAAATTCTTTTTTCATTTTTTATGTTTCTATAATCAAGTGTAAATATGGTTTTTCAAGTGGCGCTTTATAAAAAAATGGTCATGAAACTAAATTTTCTTAATTGCCAGGAAAATGGTTTTACCCAAAAAAAATACCTGGCATACATCAGAGTAAATTCCTGGATTTCATATTGATCGGATTTCAGCCATACTTCAGAAATTTTTGGCCTTGATAAAAGGATCATCAGGACAAAGTTTCTCTGATTGATATTTGATCGCAGCTGCTTCACATTGTTTACGTAACTGGGCTATAACTTTTGCATATTTTTCATCAGATGCAAGATTTTTTTTCTCTAGCGGATCATTTTTCAGATCATACAACTCTTCAGGAGCATTGATCAATCTATACCGGAAATATTTCCATCTTTCGGTCCTGATGGCCTCACTGGAAGGAATATCAGGATTGTCCCACAAATGCTCTAATAAAATTGCATCTCTGTTCAAATTGGTTTTGTCATTTACCAACAAAGGAGTCAGGCTTCTCCCCTGATAGTTTTTGGGAGCATTAATTCCTGCCATGTCCATCATTGTCTTTGTGATATCAATATTCAGCACCATTTCATCAACGCTGGAAGACTTTTTTACTCTGGGGTCATAAATGATCAATGGTATTCTGATCGATACATCATACATCAGCCACTTATCCGCCAGTTGGCGATCGCCTAAAAAATACCCATTGTCACCCATCACAATAATGATGGTATTGTCATCTATACCCTTTTGCTTCAGTTGTTTTCTGATCTGGCCGACTTCATTGTCAATTTCAGTAATCATGCGATAATACCCCTTGACCATCTGTTGGTATTTTTCCGGAGTATCAAACCTCCACTTCCATCTTACCCTGTTGAATCCATCCCTGACCTCTTTTGGAAGACGATTGAAATATTCATCTTCTCCCAACAATGGTTCAGGGATTTGAATATTTTTATACAGATCAGCGGATTTATCCTGCCAGAAATATTGCTCTGCAGCATTATCATGACCGTGTGGAGCGCTGAAAGAAAGAGAAAGGCAAAAAGGTTTGTCGGCCGGAGCATTCTTGATGAATTCCTGGGCCTGATAACCTGTATACCTGGTAAGGTGAACGGTATCTTTTCCGATTTTTTTATAAAAATATCCCCGACGATCCGGACTTCCTCCCCTATCATAAAAGTCGCTTTGGTCAAAATATTGATTGGCAGAATCAATGATCACACCCAACTTTCCAAAAAAACCGACATGATAACCACTCTCCTTTAAAAGTTTGGGGTAGATGATATCCGCATAAGGTTGCTTTAGTCTGGGTTTTTGAAATGTATATCCGTGGGTGCGTTCATATAATCCTGTTAAAATAGAAGCCCTGCTGGCAGCACAAATGGGAGTGGTTGAAAAAGCATTTTTGAAATAGGTACCTGCATTCGCCAAAGCATCCATCTCAGGGGTCTGAACAATCGGGTTACCTGCAACACCAAGCGCATCCCAACGTTGATCGTCGGTAAGGATGAAGATGATATTGGGCTTCTTGTTTTGACATAAAGCAGTTGTATTGATCAGAAAAACACAGAAAAATAAATAAAAGGCTCGCTTGATACAACGCATTTTTTTTGATTTATTTGAAAGGATATTTCAAGAATTACGCTTGCTATATACTACGCTTTTTCAATTCTTCCACTGCATGATTGGCTGCTCTTGCGGTCAGAGCCATATAGGTTAGCGAAGGATTTACGCAGGAAGATGATGCCATTGCAGCACCATCGGTCACAAATACATTTTTACAATCATGCACCTGATTGAATTTATTCAACACAGATGTTTTGGGATCCCGTCCCATTCTGGCTGTACCCATTTCATGGATACCCAAACCCAAGTGAACATCTTGTCGGTTGTTCTTGGTAATGTTCTTGAATCCAGCGGCATCAAGCATCTCAGCGGCTGCATTGGCCATGTCTTTTCGCATGGCTATTTCATTGTCTCCAAAAGATGCATCAAAAACAATCAGTGGAATACCCCATTTGTCTTTTTGGGTTGTATCCAGGTACATCCGGTTATTGGGATTGGGCAACACTTCGCCAAAACCTCCAAATCCAATGCTCCAACTTCCCACCTTGGTCATCTCTTTCTTGAATGCTGCTCCAAATCCATCAGCGGCAATACCTCTCTTCCAGTCAGCCCTGCTGGCCCCACCCTGATAGCCAAACCCTCTGATGTAATTGTTTTGCTTGTCTGCCCCCCAGTTTCTGAACCGCGGAATATAGAGCGAATTGGGGCGTTGGCCATACATAAAATCATCTTCAAAACCTTCGATGGTTGCATTTGCACCAACCCCCAAATGATGGTCCATGATATTTCTTCCCACCTGATCACTGTCATTGCCTAAGCCATTGGGAAAGCGCTTTGACGTAGAATTCAGCAAAAGTGCTGCTGAATTCATTGACCCGGCATTAACAAAAATAACTTTTGCATAATACTCAGTCGTTTGAAGCGTATGCTGATTGATGGTTCTTACACCCTTGGCTTTACCACCAGCTTCATCGTAAATGATTTCAGTAACAATACTATCATGCAAAATAGAGAGTCGCTTGGTCAATTTTGCAGCAGGAATTGCTCCGGAAAGTGAGCTATAATATGCCCCATAAGGACAACCCCGCGAACATTTGTTGCGGTATTGGCAGGTTGCCCTTCCCAATGCAGTATGCCAAGGCTGGGCTCTTGATAAATTGGCTGTTCTTCCAATAATCACAGGTCGATTGAGTGTTTTTTGAACTTTATCCACAAAATATCGTTCGGGCTCCAGCATCAACATGGGCGGCAAAAAATCACCATCAGGCAGTACGTCTAAATTATTTTTTTGACCATTCACCCCCACAAACTTCTCAACATGGCTGTACCATGGAGCAATGTCTTCGTAACGGATGGGCCAATCAACACCTATACCATCTTTGGCATTTGCCTCAAAATCCTGTTTGTTCCAGCGATAGGAATGGCGCCCCCAATGCATGGATTTCCCACCTGTATGATAGGCCCGAATCCAGTCAAAAGGTTTTTTCTCTATGTAAGGATTTTGCTTGTCATTGGTCATGAAATGGGCTTTGTCATCTTGTGCCAATCCGACAAAGCGGTTGTTGGCCCAAAGTTCTTCGGCTGAATGCACAGGCACCTTGTCCCGGTGCTGTATTTCCCATGGTGCCTTGAAGGCAGTATCATAGTCTTTAACATGCTCCACTTCTTTACCGCGCTCGATGATCAGCACCTTCAATCCCTTTTCAGTCAACTCTTTTGCAGCAATTCCACCAGTCATTCCCGAGCCAATCACAATGGCATCGTATGTATGTTGATCTTCAAATTTTATATTGATATTCATGCATCAAAATTTTAATAAGCAAACATTTTCTGACCTGGCTTGAGCTTGACCAGCTCAAACCTGCCAGGTACCAGAACAAATTCAAAAGAGGCATTGACACCCACTTTTGATGTAAAATAACCAAGAAGCGTGAGCTCTTTGATCAATCGCCAAAAAGGCAAACCCTTTTTCTGTGCATTCATCAACTCCTTGTCCTCATTATCACCCATTTTTGTCTGCTTAACATTGTATGCCTTCATCAAGGCCTTGCTTTCCTGTTCAACTGCTGTCAAGATGGATATTTTATCCGCCATGTTTTTATTCAAAAAATCTTTGCTATTGAGGGCATCCAATCCCTCTAAAAAACTTTGGTGCTCCGGTAAAGTATAACAGTCTTTCAGCATCATTTCAATGAATGCTGGCACACCGGCATCAATGGCACCTGGGGTATCCGTTCTGGGGATAATGATTTCTGCAACTTCTGCCAGCAGTTTGCGTTGCGAAGCAGAAAGTGTGAAATCAAGCGAATTAGACAATCCACTCTCGTGTAGCTTCATGGCCATCAATGTAGGCAGGGAAATACTCCCACCCACCATCAAGGCAATATTTTTAATGACTTCTCTTCTTTCCATTTTAAGATTTTTGTTGTTTGACAGCATCAAAAAAGTTAGTGTAATCTATAAAAAATCGAACCCAAAAACAAGAAAATGAAAAAAATTGATCGTTTGGTATGCATCGTTGTGTAATTATGTAGTTTTAAGGGGATTTATGGCGCTTTGAACTTTGAAAATTAAACATAACCATGCAATACCGCAGGCTCGGAAAAACTGAACTGAATGTCTCTGTCATAGGATTTGGAGCCTCTCCTTTGGGAAATGTCTTTGACGATTGTGATGAATCTGAAGGAATCCGATCCGTACATTGTGCAATAGACCTTGGCATCAATTTTTTTGATGTTGCTCCATTTTATGGACTCACCCTGGCTGAAACGCGGTTGGGCGATGCCCTCAAGGGAAAGCGGAATGACATCCTGTTGGCCACAAAATGCGGACGCTATGGATTGAGGGATTTTGATTTTAGTTACCAACGGATCCTTGACAGTGCAGACGAATCGCTGAGAAGACTTCAAACTGACTATGTAGACTTGATGCAACTGCATGACATTGAATTTGGGAGCAAAGAACAGGTGTTGAACGAAGCCATTCCGGCCCTTCAAAAAATTAAATCATCCGGGAAAGCGCGTTTTGTGGGCATTACAGGACTCCCTGTCAACTATCTCGCAGACATCGCAAGAGAAGTGGAAGTGGACACTGTGCTGTCCTGGGCACACTATAACCTGCTGCAAGATGAGATCAATGCAGAACTTGTTCCGCTTTGTCAACAGAAAGACATGGGATTGATGAATGCCGCACCACTTGTTCAACGCATCCTGTCTGATGCATCTATTCCCGCATGGCACAATGCACCCGCAGCGTTAAAAGCCATGCAGGCCCCACTGCTTGAATGCTGTAAAAAATATGGCGTTGCGCTCAGCGATGTTGCAATTCGCTATGCCATTGACCACCCTTTCATTGCCAGCACCATCATTGGCATGTGCGACCAAGGCAATGTTAAAAAAAATGCGGGCGTAGTGGAATTTTCAATTCCGGAAGGACTGCTGGATGAGATCAATCTATTGGTGTCTCCTGTAAAAGATGAAAGCATTGTATTTGACTGCCATTGGAGAAACGGCCATCAGGGAGATTGACATTCCGATACCAGGGCCCGAAGAGGTCTTGGTAAAAATTGGCATGGTTGGCTTTTGCGGCGGAGACCTCAATGGTTTCAAAGGCCTTTTTGAGTTGCAAGAATATCCAAACATACTCGGTCATGAAGTGGGTGGAACAATTGTTCAAACGGGCAGTGAGGTTCCTGACAGGTTTCAAACAGGCATGAATGTCACTGTTTATCCCTACCAGAACTGTGGCAAATGCATTTCCTGCAGAAAAGGCAGCAGGAATGCCTGCCAGGACAACAAGACCATGGGTGTAAGACGCCCTGGTGCCATGACTGAATACATCACACTCCATTGGAATGATGTGCATGTTTCAACAACACTTTCCCTCAAGGCACTGGCATTGGTGGAGCCCTTGACAGTTGGTTTTCACGCAGCAGCAAGAGGCAGAGTATCCCAACATGATGTAGTTGCCATCATTGGTTGCGGAATGGTTGGACTTGGGGCCTTGGCCTCTGCAGTCCACCGCGGAGCCAAGACCATTGCCATAGACCTTGATCCATCAAAATTGGCCATCGCGAAAAAAATTGGAGCTGCTCATGTTATCCAGCCCAACCTGATCAATCTTCATGAAGCACTGATGGATATCACTGGTGGCGATGGGCCGGATGTAATCATTGAAGCCGTTGGAAGCCCACTCACTTATCGCACGGCAGTGGAAGAAGTTGCCTACACTGGAAGGGTTGTCTGTATTGGCTATGCAAAATCACCCGTAGAATTCAATACCGGAGTTTTTGTGCGCAAGGAAATTGAAATCCTTGGATCGCGCAATTGCACCACAGAGTTCCCGGAAGTGATTCAATATCTTGAAGAAGGCAGGTTCCCTATTGATGAGGTGATCAGCAAAACGGTTTCCATTGATAGTGCCGGACAGGCGCTCGCTAATTGGGCAGAAGATCCCAAAGGAATCATAAAAATCATGGTAAACTTTAATCATCCTCAGTCATGATCAAATCCGCAGTAACCATAGCTTTGGTTCCAAAAATCAAAACGGGTCCATGGATTTTCTGGGAAAACCTGGAAGAAAGCATGAGCAAAGCCTCTGCATTGGGGTTTGATGCC
>JAJTFY010000089.1 GCA_021299175.1 Chitinophagaceae bacterium | reverse complement strand
GGCATTGTGTTTTATCATTTCTTGGGCGCCACCAGTTGCTCCTCCTCCGCCTGATGAAGAGGGTATGGAAGTGAATTTGGGGGATAGTGAAACAGGTGAAGGCGATGTTCAACCCCTGATTCCGGGTGAACCTTCGGCTGAAACAGAGGAAACTGTTAGCACTCCCCCACAACCAACGCCTGTTCAAACAGCTGAAAAGGAAGTTGAAACCAACGACGAAGACAAGGAAGCACCACCCATCATTGCCAATAAGCCAAAGGATAAACCCAAGGATAAGCCCGTCGTCAAACCGACACCAACACCAGCAAAACCCATTGCAGCACCCAAAGAAGAAGCCAAACCAGTGGAAACACCACCGGCCCCAAAACCAAAATATGTTTACAAAGGTACCACCAATGGTCAAGGTGGAAACAATGCTACAGTGCTGCAACAAAGCAGTGGTCAAGGCATAGCTGGTGGAAAAGGCGACCAGGGCAAAATCAATGGAGACCCCAACTCAGATAGTTATACAGGAAATGGAGGATCAGGAACGGGAGGCGTTTCGGTTTCAAGAGGGCTGCAAGGCAGGAAAATCAACCGGTATCCATCATTTGAAGATGAGTTCAGTGAAAATGCCAAAGTTGCCGTAGACATCAAGGTGGATGATAAGGGAAATGTAATTTCTGCATCCATCCAACCAAGGGGAACCACCACCAGCAATGCCTCTATGAAATCCATCGCATTGCAGAAAGCCCGTCAACTGAAGTTTAACAGCAACGAAGACGGTCCTGAAGAAGACCTGGGAACAATTGTTTTTAATTTCAGAATCAGGAATTAAAATATTTACGATATTTGCATCAGTAAAAATTTAATCATGGACAAAAGAATACATACGCTGATTTTCCTTTTTGTTATCTATTTCACCATTGCAGTTACCTCAGTGCTGTTTGTTCCATTTCAACAATTCATCACCATGTTCCTTTTCGGAACATCCGGCATATTGATTTTCCTGGGTTTCTTTGGCCTTTGGATCCTGAAAAGCCAGAAAGACTAAAGCTTCAGCCAATCAGCATTTCGACTCAAAATATTCTACATATAGAAAAGACCAGATTTTCCTCTGGTCTTTTTTTATGCGATGAACTGATGCAAAAAAAATGCCCTGATGAAATCCATCAGGGCATTGGTAAGTTAATATCAGTGGATCAGAGTTCCAATTTCCATCCTTCCCTGTAATCCCTTTTAACAAATTGGTTGGCAGGATCAAAGTTTGTAATCTGCATGTTTTTGGCATCCCAGAGCAACTTCTTTCGACCCAAATATTTATCTGTCCAGCCTTTCAGGTTAGGATTTTTCATCATCCAACTTCTGATGGCAAGGTTACCTATAAGGATACTCTCGGTGAATGGTCCGGAAAATTCGAATGGTGAACTTGTCGTAGCATTACCATGGCCAGCAATACAAGCATTTACCCATTGTAACCAGTGGCCTTGCATGCCCTTAGGAACACGTGCAATAGTTTGAGGAGGAAGTTTCTTTTCTTTCATAAGCGTAGTTGGCAACAGTCTTGGATTTTCCCCATAACAGTCAGTCAACAATTTACCTTTTTTACCTATGAAAAGTAAGCCCCCGTTCCAGTCACCAAATTGTTCTTCAGGCAAAAGCTCATCCGGGCGTTGTGGAAGTAATCCGCCATCATACCATGAGACTTTAATGTCGCCTTTCTTTCCATCCGTTCTTGGGTAATTAAGATGAATGATTGTTGAGGGGGGGCAAGAATCTGGATTTGTTGTATCATCCCACATTCCTCTCCAGATGGAAGCCACTGAACATTCTACTGAATCGGGATAAAGAATAGGTAGGCAACGGAAAACTGGATCCATGACATGACAAGCCATATCACCAAGAGCGCCTGTGCCAAAAGCCCACCATCCTCTCCAATTGAATGGAAGATAAGCCGGATTGAAGTCAATCATTTTCGCAGGCCCAATCCAAAGATCCCAGTTCAACTCTTTTGGCACTTCAAATTTTCCTGTGGGTGTTGGAATACCCTGAGGCCATACCGGCCTATTCGTCCAGCACTTAACCTCTGTTACTTCTCCAATCAAACCTGAATTGATAAATTCTTGGGTTCTTCTAACTCCATCACCAGATCCACCCTGGTTACCCATTTGTGTGACTACTTTATATTTTTTGGCGGCTTCTGTCAACAAACGAGCCTCATAAATATCATGTGTGAGAGGCTTTTGTGTATACACATGTTTACCAAGCTGCATGGCAGCAAGAGTGGCTACAGCATGTGTGTTATCAGGAGTAGAAATGGAGCATGCGTCAATAACGTCTTTCTCTTTATCAAGCATTTCCCTGAAATCATGATAATACTTTGCTTTAGGGAAGTTTTTCCTTGAATTTACTGCTTGACGATCATCAACATCTACTAAAGCAACAATCTCTACATTCGGACTTTCAGCAAATGAGGTAAGATCGCTTTCGCCTTTACCGCCGGCACCAATACCTGCTATGCGTAATTTATCGCTTGGGGCAACATGGCCCTTTCCGAGCACGTGGCGAGGAACAATGGTAAAGGCAGCCATTCCCATGGCACCAGCCTTGATGAATTTTCTTCTTTGAAGATTTTTGTTGGACATGATAATCGTTGATTGATGGGTAAATATTGGGGTTAAAGAATCAAGTTGATAAAATGGCTATTCTTCACTGTATTTAACGCATTCCTTGTTCTCCTTGTCTGTATAGGCCAATCCATACTGCTTCATTACTTCGTCGGGCACACCGTTCCATTGATTGGGTTGATTGCCCATATAGCCCACATCAGCAACACCAATCTGTGAAGTGTAGAAGCCAGTGGCAGTAAGGTTCCTCATGAGGCTGAAAAAAGCAACCCCTTGTGCAACTTCCTTCGCAGCCTTGTTTGGATATGCGATCTCATCCACAATGGCGATTTGCTGTTCCTTGGAACAGTCCTTGAAATTCTTTCCGTTTTTCTTGAATGCATGCCTGTCAATCCACATCAAACCACCTCTCATGGGCGTTTGATGCTCTGGCATGTCCTTCACAATAAACTCAATGAACTCAGGCACTTTGGCATCAGAGGCACTTCCACTGACATCGTCTTTGGGTATGATGATATCACCCAAAACGGTGATGGTGGCCAACTCGTGAGGGGTAAAAAAAGTTGTTGCAATTACCTTGTCGTATTGGGCCAGTTCTTCTGGTTGTCTGTCGAGTGTAAACCCTGCAGCCAATGAGCTGTTGGCAGCCACTTTTTTGTCCGCCTCAGATTTACAGGCATCCAATAAAGCCGCTGTTCCGAAAGTGCCTATGGCAATGGCTTTGAGCGATTTTCTTCTGTCCATTTTTTCTATTTAGATGTTTCTCTTTTTCATTTCGTCCATCAAATACTCAGAGGCCCTCATCGACAATGCGAGGATGGTCCAGGTGATGTTTTTATCTGCTTGTGAAACAAATGCACCACCATCAACCACAAAAAGGTTTTTACAGTCATGTGCCTGGTTGTGCTTGTTCAGTGCTGAACTCTTGGCATCATTGCCCATGCGCACGGTTCCGGCTTCATGGATAATTTTACCAGGAGATTCAAGCCCGTAGCTGTTTTCAGGACCATCGTTACCTCCCCAGGTGATCACTGCGCCCATGGAGTGCATGATTTCCTTGAAGGTTTCTTTCATGTGCTTGGCTTGCTTCACTTCGTGATCAGACCATTTCACATTGAACTTCAAGACAGGAATGCCGTATTTGTCTACAACATTGGGATCAATTTCACAGTAGTTGGTAGCAACGGGAATGGCTTCACCCCTTCCGGCCATACCAACACCGGCACCATAGAAATAGCGGTAATCTTGCTTCAATGAAGCACCGTATCCACCGGCTTCTTTTTGCGTACCATTGACGGGATATTGACCATTGAGGCCTTCAATGCCCCAACCAAATCCATAGGCTGGCTGGCCCATTCCTCCCCAATATTCGATATGGTATCCACGGGGGAAATCAAGCTTTTTGTTGTCGCCCCACCATGGTGAGTAAACGTGCATTCCACCAACGCCATCTTCGTTGTAACGCTTTCTGTCAAACAGTTCAGGAAGAATACCGCCCATGGCGGCACCGGTAGAGTCATGAAGGTATTTTCCAACCACATTGCTGTTGTTGGCTAAACCGTTGGGGTGCCTTGCTGATTTTGAATTCAACAGCAACCTGGAAGATTCACAAGCACTGGCGGCAAGGATTACAACCCGTCCCTTCACTTCATATTCAAGCAGGTCTCGCTTGTTGACATAAGAAATACCTGTTGCCAAACCTTCGCTGTTGGTCAAAACCTCTCTTGCCATTGCACCTGTAATCAGGTCAACATTGCCGGTCTTCACAGCAGGCTTGACCAATACAGAAGATGATGAAAAATCTCCGTAAACGGTACAGCCCCTGTTGCACTGTGCGCAATAGAAACATTGACCACGGTCATCATTGATTTTTTGAGTAAGGATGGACAAACGGGATGGAATGACAGGTACCCCTACCTTGCCAGCAGCATTCTTGACAAACACCTCATGCAACCTGGGTTTGGGGGGAGGAAGGAAAAAACCATCGGGATCATTGGGCAACCCTTCATTGGTTCCAAACACACCGATCATTTTGTCAATCCTGTCGTAATAAGGTTTTACATCTTCATATCCGATTGGCCAGTCGTCACCGAGGCCATCAATGCTTTTGCGTTTGAAATCCTTGGGGCCAAAACGGAGGGAAATCCTGCCCCAGTGATTCGTTCTGCCACCCACCATTCTTGATCTCCACCAATCCCACTGTGTTCCAGCTGCCTTGGTATAAGGCTCTCCTTCAATTTCCCAACCCCAGTAACTCGCATCAAAATCACCAAAAGGCCTGAACTTGGTGCTTGCACCACGGCGGGGTGAATCCCAAGGATTCTTCAGCTGGGTGATGTTTTTTGCAGGATCATAGTCAGCGCCTGCCTCAAGGAGACAGACTTTCAAGCCTTGGTTGGCCAGCATATAGGCTGCCATTCCACCGCCAGCTCCTGAACCAACAATCACAACATCATATTCCTTGGTCGTTTTTTTTATTGAAAAATCCGGCATGGTTCAATAGTTTTTTTCTTCACTTTTATGAGAACGGAAATTAATGAATAATTCAATTCGCTGGAGGTTTTGTTGGGGGAAATAGTTGAGGAAGGTTGAAGGGGTTGAAGAGGTTGAAGGGGTTGAAGAGGTTGAAGGAAGATGAGGGAGGTTGAGGGAGGTTGAGGGAGGTTGAGAGATATAACCAATACTTCAACCCCTTCAACCTTAATAACGGAGTATGCTGAAAAGGCAGATAAACTTCAACTCCTTCAACCTTAACACCGGAGTATTCTGAAACTGAACATACACTTCAACCCCTTCAACCTTAACTATCCTCTGCTCTTCACAAAATCAGTGACCAAAAATGCGATCAGCTTGGCCAACTGCTGGGAATCGCCATGGAGCTGTGCCGTAGCCCCTTCGCAAACATGAAGACTGCATATGTTGGGATAGTGTCCAGAAAAACGCATGAACTGTCTGGCTTCATTGACCGAAATCCCCGAAGGGTTTTGACCACTTGAGCTTACACTGCTCACCACATCCAGGTCAAGCTCCATGCAAATGGGGTGGTCGTCTATGAAAGAAAAAGATTGAGAAACAGATTGGATAAAATTCAGGCGTTCCTCGACAAAAATCTCTTCGTAGGTATGGTAATGTATGTTGATATTGCCATAAAGATCATCCATCATGCTTTGTGGATTGACGTTCTCCTGCAACCCTATCACTGCATACCGGTTGAGGTATCCTTCTTCCATGGCATACCGGAAAGGATTGCCACTATGCCTACCCTCCATTATCTTATAATCAGCTGTTGCAGCAAGATTGATCACATTCACAAAAGATTTGGGATTCTTTTCCAATTTGAAAAGGGATTTGGCACTGGCTTTGATGATGGGATATGCGTTGTTGTGGCCACCGCCGATCACAACCGGAATCTTCCCTGACATCACCACCCATTTCACCAATTCTTCCACCTCTTCGTCGATAATATTGGCGACAGCATGCCTGCATGCATTGATGCGTTCCTCTGAATTGCTAAAATTACCTTCAATGATATTCATCACAGGACTGAAATCAAAATATCCTGCAAGGATTATTTCATCTCCACTGCATTGGTCTGAACTTTGTAAGTTGAGGAATGAGTTTACAAAATGAAACCAGGTGCTTTCAGCCCCTCTGGTGCCATGATCCCCCAAGATGCCAATGCTTTCTGGGATTCCAAAGCAGACATATTTTGCATCAGTGTGCAAAGCAAGAGACTCCTTCCCCGATTCGAGCACCCGCAACCGCTCCCCTAACTTGGTCTCGTATTTTCTCAGCTTTACCTGATCCAGCAATTCCTGCTTGGTGTAGTAATGGAAATGTGACATATTCCTAAGTTAAGGAAAAAAGTAGTACTGCCAGATGCTCTGTCCCCTCATCCCTTTATCTTTCCCTCATCCCTTGTGGCTCCCACCTACAACTCTTGCCAAACCTGCTTTGCGAAATCCCCCAGCGAAGGATCTCTGGCGCCCATCAACAAGACTGTGGTAGATGGCGTAA
>JAJTFY010000015.1 GCA_021299175.1 Chitinophagaceae bacterium | reverse complement strand
ACCTTACCTCTAACCATCTTGCGACGGTTATTTGAGTGTTACTGCTTTCCAAACTTTCAAAGATCTTTCAGCTTCTTGCAAAACTGCCCAACCGAATTGGGAGTGCAAAATTAGCTGTTTCAAATTATATCTGCAAATTTTTGTTCAATTGAACGATAAAAATTTGACCTGATTTTATTTCGAAGAACTGCGCTTTTTGTGAAGCGGGATGCAAATATAGGAAGCATTTCTCATACGTTCCAAATTAAATTGATTTGTTTTTTTGCAAAATATTGAAAATCAATGCCAGCAAGGGTTTTAAGGCAAAAAAAACTTACCGCATTTTACTTCAACAATGCAGCTATTTCAGCGGGATAAATAACGTCATCCAGAAACAATCCATGGCCAGGTGCAGAGAAATCAGCCTTGGCACTGTCTTTGGATAACAACAAGTTTTGAAACGATTCAATACTGATCTTTTTACGTCCGACTTTTACCATAGTCCCCACCAAGGCCCTGACCATTCCCCTGAGAAAGCGGTTGCCTTCAACCGTAAAAACCCAACCATCTGCAGTTTCATGCCATTGACAAACAGAAAGCGTGCACATATGGGTGTATACCTGGGTTCTTCGTTTGGCAAAGCTGGTAAAATCATGCAGACCCAACAGGGAGCTGGCCGCCTGATTGAGGTCAGCAAGATCCATCGGGTAAGGATAATACCAAGACCGGTCATCCAAAAAAGGATTTTTGGTATTGTATATATAGTATGAATACCTCCTTCCTATTGCATCAAACCTGCTATGGCTTCCTTCTGGAACAGCGTAAACACCAGTAATCGCAATATCTGGAGGCAAAATAGCATTGACATGGTATACAAATTCACCGTTAAGGGGGCTGTCAATGGAGAAATGAAAGAAATTCCTGTTGGCATGCACCCCGGCATCGGTTCGGGAGGAGCCTGTCAACTGTACATTTTCTCGAAGGTAGGTGGCCATTGCCCGCTCGACCTGTCCCTGGATGGTGATGGCATTGTCTTGTATCTGAAAACCTGCAAAACGTGTCCCCTTGTATGCTAAGGCTAAAAAATAAGTTGGCATTCCTGGGTGTTTCAATTGTTTCCTGTAACAAGAGCCCTAAAGGCCTTGATATTTTCTTCCTTCAAAAAAGAAACTTCAAGAGTGCCGAAAGATGCTTTATCAGCAATGAGTGGTTGCAATGCCTTGAACAACTGGAGTCTGCTGTTCTCGTCAACAAAAAACCATCCAATTTCAAGTGCCTGCTTGGTGTTGAAACATTTTTGGCCAAATGCCTTTACAGCATAATTTCGCTGGTCATCATCGGATGCAATTCCCAACAACTTCTTTTGCAGTGAACGAATATCCTTGTAATCAGCGATGGGACGATCACAAACAATGATCGGACTTGCTGTTGGAGATTGAACATTTGCTTTAGCACCCTCGGCCTCATCTTTGGGTTTGACTACCAGGCCAATGGTATCTGAAGAAATTGCTTTGGGTGCAATGTCTTTTGGAGATGCTGCAGCCAAAACAGTATCCTTCCTTGGCGTCAAGGGTTCAGTCGATGAGACAACCTTCTTCTTTTCAATTTCAACTGAAATGGTATCAGAACTTCCTTGGGCTGTTTTTTCAACAAAAACGAAACGTTTGACATCCACATCCTCCATTTGGGCACTGATGGAAATTTGGGGCGACTTGACTTTTTCCTTTTTAATGAGGCTATCTTTCAATCCATCATTTGTGGCAGCAGCTGTCATACCAGCCTTCGTGACAGCCTTAACGGGTGGGGTATTTTCAACTTTGGCTTTCTTGGGTATTCCTTCCAACAATGACTTGTCATCAGTTGCACTGGCCAAAAGTTTTGCAAAACTGCCCTCCTCTTTTTTAGGCAATTGCATTTCAATGGGTGCAGCTTTGGGCGATTCGCCCTTGATTACTTCCAGGCTAGTTCGGTCAAACAAAGACCATCCCTGTCCGTCCATCAGTTTCAGTTGAAAACCACGGTCACGGTTGGTGCCATTGATATAGAATGAAACCTCGGGATAACTATTTTTGGGAAATCCGATGGAGAATTCCAGCTCAGATGCAGTAATCTTTGGAAGTATCAAGAAACCGGTAGCAGATGAAGAGACCATTTTATTTCCTTGCTTGAGATAAAATGGCTGCTGCCCGTCTGCTTCAATAAAAATATAATGTTGAGCACTCAAGCCTTGAAAAGCCATGGCAGCCAAGAGCATGCAAACCATCCGAATACCAGAATAAATTGACATGGTACAAATCTAACAAAAGAATGATTCACAAAACAAGGATTTTACCACCCATCAAAATTGGCAAATCTTAAACCATTGCCTTGATATATTTGCAGCATAAACCATCTTACAATGAAAAAGTACTTGATCTTATTGCTTGTCATCAACCTCAGTTTCATGGGATTTTCTCAGGAAAAAGGACCTGTCGACTCAAGCTGGAAAGAAACTCCACGGTATACGCCTACAAGGATAAACAACCTTGTCCATACGAAACTTGATGTACGGTTTGATTATGAAAAGACTTCCCTCTTGGGCAAGGCATGGATTACACTGACACCACATTTCAATCCAACAGCAGCTTTGACGCTGGATGCAAAAGGCATGGACATCCTTCAGGTATCCATGGTTCAGCCTGACAAGTCTATGAAAACCCTGGAATACAGCTACGACAGGAAACAACTATCCATAAAACTACCAAGGACTTACAAGAAAGGAGAAAACTATACGGTCTACATCAATTATGTATCCAAGCCCAATGAATATCAGAAGGAGACTGGAGCTGATCCCATGCTTGGCGTGAAAGGTCTTTATTTTATCAACCCAAAAGGAGAGGAAAAGAATAAACCCATCCAGATTTGGACCCAGGGTGAAACGGAATCCAACTCAGTATGGTTTCCAACGATTGACCAGACCCAACAAAAAACAACCCAAGAGCTTTACATGACCGTGCCATCCAAGTATGTTACCCTAAGCAATGGAAAATTGGTGAGTCAAAAAATCAACACGGATGGTACCAGAACGGATTATTGGAAAATGGATCTTCCCCACTCTCCTTACCTTTTCTTCATGGGAGTTGGCGATTATGCCGTGATAAAAGATTCGTGGAAAGGAAAAGAAGTAAACTATTATGTTGAAAAAGAATTCGGGCCAGTGGCCAAAAAAATCTTTGGCAACACACCAGAAATGATGACCTATTTTTCCAAGATCACTGGTGTCGAATATCCGTGGGTAAAGTACAGCCAAATTACTGGCAGGGAGTACGTGGCGGGAGCAATGGAAAATACCACCGCTACCATCCACCAGGAAACAGCCCAACAGGATGCTAGAGAACTTACCGATGGGAACATCTGGGAAGGGACGATTGCGCATGAATTGTTTCACCAATGGTTTGGTGATTATGTGACTGCAGAGAGTTGGAGCAACCTTACCCTCAACGAATCATTTGCCGATTACAGCCAGACCCTTTGGGATGAATACAAATATGGAAAGGATGCCGGTGATGCTGAGAATTTCAGTGGCCTGCAGGGCTACCTGATGGGTGACAATGCAAAAAAAGACCTTGTCCGTTTTTATTACGAAGACCGTGAGCAAATGTTTGATGGCGTCAGCTATCAAAAAGGGGGCAGGATTCTCCACATGTTGAGAAAATATATTGGAGACAGTGCATTTTTCAAAGGATTGAATCTTTACCTGAGCAACAACAAATTCAAGGCTGCTGAAGCGCATCATTTGCGCCTTGCTTTTGAAGAGGTCAGTGGAATGGACCTTACCTGGTATTTCAACCAATGGTATTTTGGCAATGGTCATCCAAAGCTGGACATCCAATACAAATACAATGAAGCAACAAAGCAGGCAACGGTCGTTGTAAAACAAACGCAAGCCACTGGAAAAATTTTCAAGATACCCACCTTCATTGATGTGTACAATGGTAAAACCAGGACAAGAAATCAGGTTTGGATTGAACATGCAGTGGATAGTTTCTCCTTTGCTTCAAATACAAAACCAGACCTGATCAATTTTGATGGGGAGAAAATATTGCTTTGTGAGAAGAAAGAGAACAAAAGCCTTGACAATTATATCCACCAGTTTTATCATGCGGGCAATTACCTTGACAGAAAAGAAGCAGTAGAGTTTTGCGGCAAGAAGACGGATGATCCCAAGGCCCTAGCAGTCTTGAAAGATGCCCTTAATGATCCTTACCATGGGATAAGGTTGCTCGCGATGGGTAAAATTGATATGAAAAAAGACCGCATCAGGAAAACCTTTGAAGAAACACTTGCTTTGTTGGTGAACAAGGAAACCAACAGGCCTGTAAAGGCAAGCATGATAGAGGGATTGGGTAAAACAGCAGATGCAAAATATACCTCACTCTATGAAAAGAACATCAATGATTCTTCATATTCTGTATCAGGAGCATCATTGGAAGCGCTATCCAAAATTGACAGTGTACTTGCCTTGAAACATGCAATGGAATTGTCCAATAAGCCGGCAAAAGGAAAATTGGATAATGCCATCAATTCCATCTTGGTTGCCTCTGGTAAAGAGGAAGTATTTGACAAGCTTGCAGACAAATTCACTGCACTTGGACTCACCAATGAGAAGTTCATGCTGATGCAACAAATTGGCGAAATGACAGGATCAATGAAGAGCAATGAGAGGATTAAAAAATCTATCGATTTGATCACTGCTTTCAGGGATGAAATCCCCGCACAAGTTAAAGAGCAGACAAACCCATATATCAATGGCATGATCCTCGGGGGCATCATGAACAAATTGAAAATGGCCGGAAACACTGAAATGGTGAAATACCTTGAAAGCAAACTGGGCAAATAATCATTGTATCAGCACAAAAAAGAAAGGCACAAAGTTTGGGTACTTTGTGCCTTTCTTTTTACACCAGAACCGATTACTGGAGCTGGTAAGCAACCACATGGTTCTTCCAAAATGTGGGAACATAGACAATCTTGTTTTTCTTATCGTATCCAATGTCTGCGGTATTCATGCCTTCGTTTCTGGTATCCAGCAACAATTTCTTTTCCCCGTTTGTCTTGACCAACCAGATAGAACCTGCCCAGCAAGATACAAGCAATGAATTTTCATCCACTTGTTCAATGCCATCCGTACCTCCTTCCATGCCTTCAGCAATGAGTATCTTTGCTTTGTCCTTTCCAAATTTGTAGAGTGCGCCAGCATCGGTATAATACAAAGTCTTGTCAACATAATGCAAACCATTAACCCCTTTGAGCCCCTCGGCATACAAACTCACTTCCAGTTTATCAATATCAATAAAATGTATTTTTTGGGTCTTTGAATCTGACACATACATGTTGCCACGCTTGTCTGATGTGATATCGTTTAAAGCTTTTGCGCCATCAACATAAATCTTTTTTACGATTTGTGCTTTGGTTACCTCAATGATGACAACAGAATCTACATCAGCTACAACCAGAAAATCACTGAACATGGTCATGCCCTTGGGTGCATGCAGTCCTTTGATCCAATCTGGATTAAGGATTTTCCCAGATAGGGTCAGCAGTGAAATAGATCCCTTACCATCTTTGTCCCAAGGACCCTTGCCATCAATATTCGTAACATACAAGCGCTGATTTTTGCTGTCCAGCAATACAGACTCAGGCACTTTTAGGGTGGTATCGGTAGCCCATAACTTGTTCAGGGCCTGGGCCATTGCGCCTGATGCGATGACCATGATAATTGAAAACAATAACATTGATTTTTTCATATGCTTGATTTATTTTTTATCGCTCTACATTGAATGCACTGATGTCAATACTTGTAGCGAGTCCGCCAACAATTTCTTCTATCAATTTTCCAGTTCCTGCCGCAAGGGAGAGCCCGAGCATGGCATGGCCACCTGCCATGACGATGTTATCATATTTCGAATGTCTGCCAATATAAGGAAGACCATCTGGGCTCAAAGGTCTTAGTCCATACCAAATCTTTTCCTGGGCAGGAAATGTGACGGGAAGATCTGGATAATAATTCTTTGCAGCCTTGAAAATTGCCTGAACCCTTTTCATCAGCATGGGTGAACCAATACCACTGATCTCCATGGTTCCGCCCATCCTCAGGTCAGTACCCATTGGGGTCATGGCAACCCTGTCATCGACAAGGATTGCCGGATAGTGTAGATTTTTTTCAACCGCATCAAAGGTCATGCTATAGCCCTTTCCGGCTTGCAGGAGAAGGTCTATCCCAAGATCCCTGCTGGTTACAGGTAGCCAGGAACCTGTGGCCAAAACAATCTCGTCTCCGGTAAAATCACCCTTATCGGTCAATACTTTGGTTACCTTTCTTCCTTGTTTTTCAAATCCGGTAATGGTTGTTCCCAATTGAAACTTTACCCCGGATTGTTTTAAATGATCATGAATGGTTTTCATCAAATCGCCAGGGTGCAAATGGGCATCAATGGGATACAGCACCCCTCCCCTTACATTGACCTCTACATCTGGCTCCATGGCCTGAATCTCTTTGGCGTTGAATACCCTTGTCTCAATGTTCAAGGCTGCGGCCTCCTTTGCCAATTCAATTTCATGCTTTTCAGTCAAGGCAGATTTATACAGCATGAAGCATCCCTTTTCCTCCATCCGAAATTGATTTCCCAACTCATTGCGGATAGACGATGTTAGTTCACGGCTAAGGTGAAGGAAGTTGTTGAGATGGGGAATATTTCTTTCCATCGTTGACTTTCCGGAACGCTTCCAGAAAGTCAGTGCCCATCGGATAAGGTCCATGCTCAGCCTGGGCTTGATGTAAAACGGAGAGCTGGAGCTGAGCATCCACTGCAGGCCCTTGGCAACAATTCCTGGAGATGCCAGCGGAATAAAATGACTGGGGGAAATATATCCGGCATTGCCAAAAGATGTACCATGCTTCAGGTCTCCCTTGTCAATCAAGACCACTTCATGTCCAGCCTTGTTCAGATAATAGGCCGTGCATAGCCCTATTACTCCACCTCCTGCTACAACAACCTTGCTCATGTCTGGCTTTTTTTCAAAGTTAGTTGAATTAAGACTTGCTTGTTCCGGATTGATGCTAGTAATTTATTTTGATGTCCTTGTATGCAGAGGGCAGCCATACCTGCATGGGATTGCTGCCCCTGTTACACCATGTGTAATACGGTATAGCGCGCACTTTAGCGTTTACATTTTTGATGGACTGTCCATCAGCACCAATTTCTAAGACAGGCAATGGTGAAACAAGGCTAATGACTTTTTCATCAAGCACATTAAAATTTTCAATCTCAAACTTGGCAGTTGATGGTGATAAAATATTCCATGCATTGCCATTGTTGTCTGCTCCTTCAACGCAATAAACTATTGGCCCGCGTTGCAGTGCCAACCTCTCATTGTCATAGAACAGTTCTCTTCTTGCAAGAATCTTGCGGACCTCCATGGGAATATGGTATTCTACCTTATCACCATCTTCCCATTCTTTTTCTATCACAGCATATCCATTTTCTTCTTTGAATGCAATTTTTTTACCATTGACAAGAATTGTTGGTGCTGCAGTAGACTTGTTGAGGAATGAATAAAGCCCGCCAGGTGCGGGTGTATTCCTGAGCCATCCGGGAATCCTGAATGCAATAGAAGCTTTTTCCTTTTTGCTCATGGAAATATTGCAGCTTACATTTCCTTGCCATGGATAAGTAGTGGTGGTTCTGATTTTCATGTTTGATTTTGCCAACTCAAAAGAAGTTTCACTGCCCACGAAAAGATTGATAAATATGTTATTGCTTTCCTGTCCATAAATATATCCTCCTACAGATGTAATCAATCTTGCGATATTAGATGGACAGCAAGCAGTTCCAAACCATTCTCTTCGACTGTGGTTGCCCTGTGAAGCCAATGGATTTCCATAGAAAAAACGATCACCACTCAATGAAAGTCCATCCAAGGCGCCATTGTATAAACTTCTTTCCAGTACATCCATGTATTCGGCTTTGCCAGTGAGGCTGTTCATCCTTTGGTTCCAAAACACCATCCCAACCGAGGCACAGGTTTCACAATAGGCCTGCTCATTGGGAAGATCAAAATCTTTTGAAAAGCCTTCGTTTCTCCCTGCAGATCCAATGGCTCCGGTAATGTACATGTTGCGGAATACCACATCCTCCCATACCCTTCTCATAGCAATCAGGTAGTCCTGGTCTCCCGTATGTGCAGCCACATCTGCGGTACCTGTATACAGATACATCGCGCGTACAGCATGTCCAGTAATTTCTGACTGCTCCTTCACCGGAAGCAAGTCTTGAGAATAGTCGGTCCCTTTGTTGTTTTTCCATTGACTGCCGATGCCATGGTTCTTTCCTCTTTCAGAAAGCAACCAATCTGCTAATCTGAGGTATCTTTTTTCGCCCGTGGTCTTGTACAACTTAACCAGTGCGAGCTCCAGCTCTTGGTGACCAGTTACCCAATTTCTTTTTCCAGGACCGAATGTTGCATCAAAATGATCAGCCCAGCGCTTGCTTACATCGAGCAACTTCTTTTTACCCGTTGCATCGAAATACGCAACGGCCGCTTCAATCATGTGCCCTCCACAATAATCCTCGTGTTTGTCCATATCAGTCCAGCGCTTGTCCAGGCCAGTGAGGACATAGTAGGTATTGAGGTAACCATCCGCTTGTTGTGATGCTGCAATTTTGTCAATCCATTCATCAGCTTTTTGCTCAAGTGCCTTGTTGCCAGTCAGTTTGATGGCATACGCCATTGCTTCAATGGCCTTGTATACATCAGAATCATCATAGAAAATCCCTTCGTGTTGTTCGCCCTTTCCTCTTGCTGCCTTTTCAAAATTTCTGATCCTGCCGGTTTTCACTTCTGTTTGGTAAATGCAGGCATCCAAGGTTTTGGTAGCCACCTTGTCAATTTTGGGTTTCCAAAAATCATCATTGATGATCACCTTGGAGAAATTGACAGGGTTGATATGTACATTGGCCTGCTGGGCATTCACCAGAGTGGAAAAAAGTATGAGATATCCCGTCTTTAAAATCCTGATGGTAGACATAATAAAAATTTGATTGAGTTAGAATCGAATCTGTAGTGGTTTACTTGAACTGATCAGCCAGGTTTTATTGCCATACCGTACCTGTTTATTGATTGCTTTCGTGGGGGTGATGGTGGCCTTTTTGAGCTTTCCATTTTCCCATGACACATCTACGGTCAGATTGCCCCTTGCCTTGAGGCCCTTGATAGAACCTGTAGGCCACTCAACGGGCAAAGCTGGCAACAATACGATTTCATCATCATGGCTTTGCATCAGCATTTCCGCAATCCCTGCGGTTGCACCAAAGTTGCCGTCAATCTGAAAAGGAGGGCAAGCGTCAAACAGATTCGGATAGGTTCCGCCTCCGGCCATTTTGACTTCGTTGCGGTCTGAAGGATAATAGGTAAGGATGGTCTTGATGGCATCATAGGCCCTTTCACCGTTCTGCAATCTTGCCCAGAGGTTGATCTTCCAAGCGATAGACCAACCCGTTCCATTGTTGGTGCGCAACTCAAGGGATCGTTTGACAGCGTTGGCCAATGCGGGTTGCTTCGACATGGTTATAGAGGCCCCAGGATATAGTCCAAAGAGATGGGAAACATGCCTGTGGTTCGGATCATTGTCTGCCCAATCGTAGTACCATTCCTGCAGGTTTCCCTTGCTGCCAATTTGATATGGATGCAGGTTCTTAAGTGCCTCCTTCAATTGATTGGAAAAAACGGGATCTTGTTTCAACAGTTTGTCGGCCTCTATGACATTGGAAAACAATTCACGGATCATGGCGAGATCTGCAGTTCCTCCAAAAAGAACTGCACCTTTAAACCCTTTATCTGTAACGAATATATTTTCAGGAGAGGTTGAAGGAGCTGTCACAAGACTCCCCTTGGGATCTTTCACCAGAAATTGAAGGCAGAACAGGGCAGCTCCCTTCATGATTGGATAAGCGTCCCTTTTGAGGAATGCCGTATCGTTGGAAAAAAGGAAATGTTGCCAAAGATGGGTGCTCATCCATGTTCCACCCATTGTCCAGTTGGCCCAAACAGGCTTTCCTTTCCCAAAGTCACCCACTGGATTTGAAATGCCCCAAATGTCAGAGTTGTGGTGTGCTACCCATCCATCCATACCATAGAATGAATTTGCAGTAATGGCGCCAGTCTTGCTCAGGTTTTTGATGAACCCCATCATGGGCTGGTGAAACTCAGAGAGATTGGTGGTCTCAACAGGCCAGTAATTCATTTCTGTATTGATGTTGATGGTATAATTGCTGCTCCATGGAGGACGGACCTGCTCATTCCAGATGCCTTGCAAGTTGATGGGCACTTCTGGAGTGCGTGAAGAACTGATCATTAGGTATCGGCCAAATTGAAAATACAAAGCCACCAAAGCATTGTCAGTCCCACCTTTCGTAAATTTTTTCAGGCGTTGGTCAACCGGCAACAGCTGGGCAGCTGATGTTCCCAGGTCCAAGGAAACACGTTGATAATATTTTGAAAAATCAGCTGTATGTTTTTTGAGCACCAGGTCGTAGTTTTCCAATCCAGGTTTTTGCAACGGCTCCGCCGCCATCCTTTTCTCGTTTTTGCCTTGTTTCACCGGATGCTTGTCAAAACCATTGAAGCTGGTTCCCAATGATACAGCCACCAATATTTCAGTTGCACCAGAAAGTTGAACAGAGGAATCTGTATTGATTTGTTTTCCATTGTTAAACAAGACTTTAACAATACCGGCAAAACGCATGGCATTGGCACTGTCGTACTGTACAGCATTGGGCATGTTACCACGATAGCTTGGCTCAGCAAGGGATGGCGCCATTCCATTCATCATCAGGCCTGATGGAGAAATCATTAGTTTGTGTTGAAGTAAACTATTCAGGGTTAGTTCCACATTCATCTTGTTCTTCCCTTTGGCACTGAGTTTTACAAACATCAATTGATCAGGATAAGACACAAAATACGTGCGGGAATATTTTGTATCGTCCGCTTCAACCAAAACAGTGACTACACCCCTGCTCATATCCAGCACCCTCGAATAATTGGAGGTTTCGTTGATGTTGAAATTCATGAGAAGATTTCCAAGCGGCGCATATGAGGCAGAAAATTTGCCCTGCATGAATTTTACGAGGCTGTCGGCCTTATTATAATCGCCTGCGAAAAGTGCCGCTCTCACCAAAGGAAGGTATTTTTTGGCATCTGGATTCATGTTGGCGTCTACTGGATAACCAGCCCATAGTGTTGCTTCGTTCAATGATATGCGGTCTTTGCTGATTCCCCCGTAAACCATTCCACCGATGCGCCCATTGCCAATAGGGAGGGCATCCTCGAAAAATGAAGCGGGTTTATCATACCGCATCAAATCACTCTGTTGGGAATACACTGATCCTGTAATCATGCAAAAGAGAAATAGAATGTTTTTTTTCATAATTACATTTTAGATGACCTGAAAACCGTGGGCATAAGGGTCGTCTTCGATATCGATGGAAATGGTATTGTGTCCATGAATTTTTGCCCACCCTTCAATGGACGGACGCATGGCGGGCTGGCCATTGACAAAAGTTTCTTCCTCGATTCTCCCTATGAATTTGCTGCCGATGATGCTTTCATGGATGAACGCATCCCCTTTTTTTAACTTGCCTTTGGCATACCACTGTGCCATGCGGGCACTGGTGCCGGTTCCGCAAGGCGAACGGTCGATGGCCTTGTCTCCATAAAAAACAGCATTGCGTGCAGTGGATGTGGGATCGATTACTGCACCGCACCAGAGAATATGACTGCACCCATTGATGGTTGGATCTTCAGGATGCACGAATCTATATTTCGCATTGATATTTTTCCTGAGCTGCCTTGCCATGCTGACGAGCTGGTCTGCAGTAAAATGTTCCAGGCCGGAGAAATTTTCCTGCACACCAACGATGGCATAGAAATTTCCTCCGTAAGCAACATCCACCCTAATGCTTCCAAGCCCAGGGCAATCCACCACCAGATCAGCCTGGTCCAGATATCCAGGAACATTGGTGAGTTTGACCGAGCTGACTTTATCCCCTTTCATATTGTATTCAATCTGCACCAAGCCGGCAGGTGCTTCCATCCTGATTTTTCCTTCGACCTTGGGTTTTACCAGGCCTGATTCAATGGCAGCCGTGATGGTGCCGATGGTACCATGTCCACACATGGGCAGACAACCACTGGTTTCAATAAAAAGTACTGCAAAATCATTTTCAGGATCATGTGGTGGATAGAGAATGCTGCCACTCATCATGTCGTGGCCCCTGGGCTCAAACATCAATCCTTTTCTTATCCAATCAAATTCTCTCAAAAAATGCTGTCGTTTCTCACTCATGTTGCTGCCCTCCAGCGCAGGCCCACCTGACACGACCAACCTGACCGGATTGCCACAGGTATGGGCATCAATACACTCAAAAACATGGCCGGACAACTGGTGTGTTACACGGTTCAGTGACAGCGAAAGTGGTTGGGTAAACATAGCAATACAATTTAATTAAAATGAACGAAATTAGGCGTCTAATTGATTGTATATGGAAACTTATGGTAAGATTTTATTGATCGCCATGCCGATATTCCTGCTCTTGGTCTTGTTGGAAAAATGGTATGGCTGGAGAAAAGGACATGACACCGTAAGGACCATGGACATGGTTTCATCGCTGGCTTCAGGCATTACCAATGTTACCAAAGATGTGCTGGGTCTCAGTGTGGCCATCATCAGTTATGGTTGGATGGTCAAGCATTTCGCCTTCACCAGGATTGAAGATGGCCTGGCGGTATACATCATTGCATTTATCGCACTTGATTTCTCAGGCTACTGGATTCACAGGATTCAACATACAACCAATATCTTCTGGAATGCCCATATCATACACCACAGCAGTGAAGAGTTCAACCTGGCTTGTGCCCTGAGACAAAGCATCTCCGTTTTTTTCAAATTGTTTACGTTCTTTCTCTTGCCAGCTGCTTTGCTGGGTGTCCCGGGAAATGTAATAGCTGTTGTTGCACCACTACATTTGTTCATTCAGTTCTGGTACCATACACAACACATTGACAGGATGGGCTTTTTAGAAAAAATCATTGTAACACCCTCGCACCACAGGGTTCACCATGCCATCAACCCTGAGTACATCGACAAAAACTATTCACAGGTTTTCATTGTATGGGACAAGCTGTTTGGAAGTTTTCAGGAAGAGAGAAAAGACATTCCACCTGTCTATGGCATCACGCATCCTGCTGCCACATGGAATCCCATCAAGATCAATTTTCAACACATGTGGCACCTGGTGACTGATGCCTGGAGGACGCGCCATTGGATGGACAAGGCCAGGATATGGTTCATGCCCACAGGATGGAGGCCTACAGATATGATGGAGAAATATCCGATGAAAAAAATTGAGGATGTTTATGCTTTTGAAAAATACGATCCACCCAGCAGTGCGGGGCTCCGGACCTGGTCAATGATTCAACTGGTTTTTCTCTTGCTTTTTATTTCTTATCTTTTTGGAAACCTTGCCCCAATTGGCAGCCCGGGAATTTTCCTCTACGGACTTTTCATTTTCCTTTACATCTATGCACTGACATCCCTGATGGATGCTGAGAAAAATGCTCCTGTTTGGGAAGCCTTGAAATTGGTCACAGGTTTTTATCTCATCTACTCAACTGGAGGCTGGTTTGGAGCCGAAAAATACCAGGCTTCCATTCCTTATTTGGTGGGCTTTTATTTGATTGTTTCGATGTACCTGTCTAACAGCTTTTCCATCAACCGCAAGGTGAATGTTCCTTCAGAAAGCAAAAGATCGTGAAAGGCCCTTACATCCAATTTTTCTTCCAGTGCTGATGTTGCCCAAATGACAAGCTTTCAAAAAAATAATGCCTTCCATTTGCCTCTGCTTCTCCATGCAAACCCAGCGGAAAACCTGAGTCTTGCTTATTCTATGATGCGATTGATCATCAATGGATTCTCTGCTTTCAATTCATCAGGCAGCAGTGCATCGGGATAGTTTTGGAAAGATATTGGACGGGCAAAACGCTTGATGGCATCTGGTCCAACGGAAGTGAACCTTGCATCGGTAGAGGCCGGAAAAGGGCCACCGTGTTGCATGGCATAACAAACCTCTACGCCAGTCGGCACTCCATTCATGATGATCCTGCCACATTTTTCTGAGATCACATCAATGATTTCCTTGTTGCCCAAAGCCTCTTTCTCAGTTGCCATGATGGTGGATGTCAGCTGGCCGTCCATTGATGCTGCAACAGCCTTCATTTCTTCAGCATTGCTGCATACCACCACCAGAGAGAAGGGGCCAAATACCTCTTCTTTCAGGGAAGGATTCTCTAAAAATGCTGAAGCACTTACCGAAGCAATGATGGTCCGTGGGGCAGATAACCCTTCAGCATCCAATGATGAGGAAACTTTTGAAACAGCTGGATGATGCAACACTGTTGAGGCTTTTTGAACATATGCATCAGCAATGCCCTGATGAAGCATTTTGCCAACAGTAATGGCATCCATTTTTTCTCCCAAAGAGGAAATGAAGGCCTGCAATGCAGCAGAGTCTATACCGATGATGATTCCGGGATTGGTACAGAACTGCCCAACGCCCAGGCTGATTGAATCAGCATACATCTTGGCTATGCCTCCAGGATCTGAAGACAGCTTTTCTTCAAATAAAAATACCGGATTGACACTTCCCATTTCTGCAAAAACGGGAATGGGTTCTTTCCTAAGGTTGGCCCATTTAAAAAGTGCCATCCCACCAGTGAAAGAACCAGTGAACCCAACAGCTTTTGCGTGGTCATTTTTTACGAGTGCCTCTCCCACTGCATGGGAGGCCCCGTTGAGATGAATGAAGATATCTTGTGACATCTCCATTTTTGCGAGCGCCTTGCTGATGGCACCTGCAACCATGGCAGATGTTTCTGGATGAGCAGGATGGGCCTTCACCACAACTGTACAACCCGCAGCCAGTGCGGATGCTGTGTCTCCACCTGCGGTTGAATAGGCATATGGAAAATTGCTTGAACCAAAGACTACTACAGGGCCTAGAGGAACCAACATTTTCCTGATATCCGGCCTAGCAGGCACTTTGTCTGGAAGGGCAGTACAGATCCTTGCTTCAAGCCAGTCCCCTTTTTCGCAGGCATCAGCATAACTGTTCAACTGGTACATGGTTCTTCCCCGCTCTCCCTTCAGTCTTGCCTCGGGAAGATTGGTTTCTCTCATGGTAACCTCGATGAGTGCATCACCCAACGCTTCAATTTCCAAGGCTATGGCACGCATCAAACTTGCACGCTGTTCCAGTGAAGATTTGGAATAAGACTTGAAAGCAATGCCAGATCGCATCATGGCATCATTCACCTGTTCTATGGTTGCATCTGAAAACATAGTATACTTAATTTTGATGGGCTTTGCCATAGAAGGCAATCCCTTGATTTGTTTTTAGAGCACTGGTCTGGTCGCTATCCCATCAGTGATGACCTTGAGGATTCTTTCCCTCTCCTCACCAACCAATGGCAAACGTGGTGCTCTCACATGCTCAGATCCAATTCCGGTTTGGGTTGCTGCGAGTTTGATGTATTGTACCAGTTTGGGATGGATATCGAGTTCAAGCAGGGGCATGAACCAACGGTAAATTTTGATGGCCTCTTCCATTTTGCCTGCCTTGACGAGGTTGTACATCACCACCGTTTCCTTCGGGAATGCATCCACCAACCCAGCCACCAGTCCATCCGCACCCAAGGCCAGTTCCTCCACTGTCAATGGATCCACGCCACAGAGGACGGCAAAGCGGTCACCGAACCTGTTCTTTAACCGCGTGATGTTGGTAACATCACGGGTGGATTCTTTGATGGCATTGATATGGGGAATGGAAGACAATTCTTGAAACATATCCAGGGTGACATCAATTTTGTAATCCACCGGATTGTTGTAAATCATGATGGGCAGATCAGTATTGGCAGCGACTGCCTTGAAAAATTCCACCACCTCTCTATCGTCTGCCTTGTAGCGCATGGGGGGCAGCAGCATGATGCCATCGGCACCCCATTCCTTGGCAAGGATTGCCTGTTGAATGGCTTCTTTGGTAGAGCCTTCCGCAATGTTCATGATCACAGGAAGTTTGCCAGCAAGTTTTTTCACAGAAAACCTCACCAACAACTCTTTTTCATCCAGGACAAGTGAACTCGCCTCTCCGAGAGAACCTCCAATGATAATGCCATGTATTCCTGCGTCCACCTGGGCATCAAGATTTTTCTCGTACATAGCAAGGTCTACTTGATCATTGGCATCAAAAGGAGTGAGCAGGGCGGGGAAAACACCTTTCCATTGAAATGAAGCCATTTTGTTTAGTTTTTTTCAAACTTAAACAAAAATCGGGATTTTGGAAATGTAAGGGAGGAATAAGCGTTTGCCGATCATAGAATTATTGGTTTAAAGGTGATAAACAGCTTCAAATCTGATTATCTTTAGTCCGGTACAAATAAAAAATCGTTTTGGGTGAGCAGGAACTGATATTACGGCTAAAAGCGGGCGATGACCTAGCCTTTAAGGAATTGGTGGAAACCAGGCAGCCGCTTGTATTCAACACCGTACTTGGATTCCTACAAAACCATGAAGATACCGAAGACGTTACTCAGGATGTTTTCATCAAGGTTTTTGAGTCTATCCACCAGTTCAAGGGGGAATCTGCCCTTTCCACATGGGTATACCGGGTTGCGGTGACCACAGCCCTGGAATTCATCCGGAGAAAGAAAAGGAAAAAAAGATTTGGTTTTTTAAGCCCAATCTTAGGTGATAACAATGAACCCACGGTCGATCTTGCTGATTTTCATCACCCCGGTGTGACCCTGGACAACAGGGAGAAATCCACAATCCTTTTTAAGGCGATAAACAAATTGCCTGAAAATCAACAAATTGCGTTTATCCTTAACAAGGTAGAAGGATTAAGCTATCAAGAAGTAGCCGAAATCATGCAAACCAGCTTGTCTGCAGTTGAATCACTGCTGCACAGGGCCAAAACAAACCTAAAGGAAATATTAAAAAACTTTTATAACTTGGACTAAGACCGCAATGTCCTGGGAAAAAAGGCATCTACTTTAAAGAGAGCACATGAAACAAAAATTTACATCAGAAGAAGTAATCAACAGCCTGGAGGGAATCCAAAGGGCAGAGGGGTCACCTTTTCTTTTCACCAGGATCCAGGCCCGCATGAAAAAAGAAGAAAATCGTCCTGAGATGGTATTTCTCCGATTCATCACCCGTCCTGCCTTTGCACTGACCCTGGCCCTGTTCTTCATAGCCATCAATGGTTACTTGATTGCAAACAGTGTCAACAATAAAAATGCAATGGAGGATTTGGGGCAGCCGCTTGCCGCTGAATATGTGCAACATGATCTGAATCCTTACGAAACAAACGAACTACCATAATGAGCCAAACTAGATACAGGTGGATGCTTTTTCTGGTGATCATTTTGGTTGCCTCCAACGTTCTACTGGGATATTTGCTCTTGCAAACCGGCAATCACCCCATTCAAAAGAAAAGAAAAGGCAACGATGTTTCCGCTTGGTATGCCGAGGTTGGTCTTGAACAGGACCAGATTGATACCTTTAAGATCCTAAAGGAAGAGTATTTCAATGACATGAAGCCATTATGGGGTGATCTGCGCCAACTCAAAGACAGTCTTTACCAGCGATTGGACAAAGGCATTGAGGATAGCATATCTCAAAATATCCTTTTGATGATCAGCAAAAAAAACCTTGAAGCCGATTCAAGGACTTACCTCCATTTTACAAAATTGCGCAAGTTCTGTACTCCTACACAGCAAGCAAGGTTTGACACCATCATACCAAAGCTCATCAACAGGACCGGAAGAAGGCGTTGATTATCTTCTTACTTTTTTGATGGCCTCTTCTAGCAATGGCTCCAACACCTTGTACCCCTCAACTGTAGGGTGGACGCCATCATTGGCATACTCTTTTTTCATGCCTTTGTTGTCATCCACCACTGCGCTGTAGAGGTCGAGATAATAAAACTTGTTCTCGGTAGCAAACTTCTTGATGGCTTCATTAAGGGCAATCACCTTGTCGCCTGGAGCGAGCCCTGGACGCCACTTGAAGTCAGACGCCGGCAAAACGGAACAAAGGATAACCTTGATCTTGTTGAACCTTGCCAGTTGCGCCATGGCCTTGATGTTGTCCAGGGTATGGTCAGGATTATAGGGCGCATTGTTTTCCGCAATATCGTTGATACCCGCCTTGAGCACCATGATGTCGGGTTGCAAAGTGATAACATCATCCTGCATCCTCAACAACATTTGGGGAGTTGTCTGTCCACTGATACCCCTGTCAAAATAGGGTTTTCCTGAAAAAAATTCGGGACGAAGCCTGATCCATCCTTCAAAAATGGAATTGCCCATGAAAACAACCCGGGTTTCGTTCTTCATTGGCGGCTCCACTTTTTTGTTTTCAGCCTCATATCTTTTAAAATTGGCCCAATCTATCCAGTTGTCGTTGACCTTTTTTTGTGCCATGATTGACATTGAAATGAATAACAAAATGAACCCTGTCAATGATTTTTTAAACGATTGTATCATCTTTTTAATTTTTGATTGAAATATAGAAACCGTACAATTCGAAATGGATTGATTTTTTATCGACACCCAGGTCTTGAATGCGTTGCCTGGCCTCAGTGATCATGTCTTTCCAACCACAGAGATAGAAATGGGGCATTTCTGTTTTGCCTTCCATCAGCTGTTCATAGACACCATGAACATATCCGATAAAAAGACCCTCGGCGACTGTTTCTTCTCTTGAAAAAGTTGGAAAATAATGGAAGCTTGGCAGCTTTTGCTTTAGGTCGAGAAGCTCCTCCAGATATAACGCATCCTGGCATTTTCGGGTGCCATATATCAGGTAGATATCCTTGTGGGGAATATTGTTGTGACGAATGTGCTGGATCATGGACCGGAAGGGTGCGATACCTGTGCCAGTACATACCATGAAGATGTCTGTAGTAATGGGATCGGTCAACACAAAATGCCCCTGTGGACCACGCACAGGAAAGCTTGTACCGACAGCTGCTTCATTGAAAAGATAGGTTGTTCCGAGTCCTCCTTCCATGAGCACAATGATCAACTCAAACACATTGGTTCCATCAGGTGCCGATGCGATGGAATAGCTTCTCCAGCGCTTGTTGGGCTGTTCGTGTATGGGGAGATCCAATGTTACAAACTGGCCTGGAATGAAATCAAACCTTTCTACCTCCGGAATTTGTATCCAGAACTTTTTGGTTGAAGCTGTTTCATTTTCAATGCGGATGATGGTTCCTGTTCGCCATGGTTGAGCTGCCATATGCTAAAATATTACTGTTAATGAATGCTGGGATAAATATTGATTTTTCAGGCTTTGAGTTTTATCATTACCAGTCCAAAAACCATCATGGCCATTCCTGTGTAGAGATTGATGCTTTGTTTGAGTGAAGAGGTTGTTGCATAACCAATCAACAATACAAGCGCAACCAAAATGAAAAAAACGCCAATGATAAAACTCAGTTGATTTAATTTTTCAGACATGTTTCTGGTTTTAGAAGAAAATGATGTTCAATAAGATGGTGATGACCAGCAAGATGATGCCCAAAGGAGCTGGCCTGAGGTACCATCGCTTTTCAGTACCGTATACTTTTTCTGTCAGTGAGTATACCAATCCTTTCAACTCCTCGTCAGGCTTGGGTTTGGTGACAAGACTTACAGCAATCGTTGTAAAGAAATTGGCAATCCAGGAAAAAGAGGCCACTATGAATGCCTGTCCCATCCCGCTGCTGATAGGGTACATGGGAGATATCCAACCTCCTTTACCCTCAGCTATGGTAAGGCCATGGGTAATGGCTGCAGCCAATGTACCAGCAACCAACCCCCAGAATGCGCCATGCCCTGTTGTTCTCTTCCAGAACATGCCCAATAGGAAGGTGGCAAAAAGCGGACCATTGACAAAACTAAATACCAGTTGAAGGAAGTCATTGATGTTGTTGAAACTGGCAGCGATATAGGCAGTACCGATGGAAAATAAAATTCCAAAAAGAGTAACAAGCTTACCCACATTCAGGTAATGCTTGTCTGACTTGTTTTTAAAAAAATAAGCCTGGTATATATCGTAGGTAAACACTGCATTGAAGGCGGTTACATTGCCCGCCATGCCACTCATGAAGGATGCAATCAGTGCTGTTATTCCTACACCCAACAAACCACTTGGATAATAATGCGCAATCAATGAAGGCAGGGTCATGGTATAATCGTATCCCCCAGCGGCATCAACGGGAATCCTGTAATCACCGGAGTCTAACGCTGACTTGGTCAAGGCAATGGCAATTACACCAGGGAGAACAACAATCAGTGGCATGAACATTTTTGGAATGGCGGCGATGATGGGTGTACGTTGAGCAGCACTCATGTTTTTGGCAATCATGGCGCGTTGGACAACAAGGAAATCTGTGCACCAATAGCCAAAGGACATCACAAAACCCAATCCAAAAATCAAAGACATGAAATGTATCCCCATGGGGTTGGCATCCGCATCACCCATGTACTTCCAAGCATGTGTCAATTGCGTTTCAAGATTTGTTCTGATGTTATCCCACCCACCGGCTTCTTGCAATGCAACAATCACCAGGGGTGAAAGGCCCAATACAATCAGGAAAAACTGCAAGACTTCATTGTACACGGCACTGGTAAGTCCTCCAAGCAAGGTATAGGCCATGACAATTCCAGCAGCAATCCAAATACAGAGGTCAAAATTCCAATGAAGAATAACCTCCAAAAGTTTAGCCAACGCGTACAGTGAAATGCCGGAGGAAAAAATCGTCATGGCTGCAAAAGTGAGTGCATTTAGCGCCCTTGTCTTCTCATCAAACCGTAAAAAGAGATATTCCGGTACACTTCTGGCTTTGCTACCATAATAGAAGGGCATCATGAATACACCAAGAAACACCATCGCGAAAATAGCGCCCACCCAATAAAAATGCACGGTCATGATGCCGTATTTGGCTCCTGAAGCCACCATTCCAAGCACCTCTTGTGCACCGAGGTTGGCTGAAATAAAAGCAAGTGAAGTAATCCAAAGGGGTATGCTTTTGTTGCTGTTCAGAAAATCATTGCTGGAGGTGATTTTTTTCTTGATGATTACACCTACTGCAACTACAAAAACGAAATAGATGAAAATAACGAGATAATCGGCAAAATGAAGATTCATGGCAATCGTTGGCTTGGGTTAATTGACTTTAAAATACGTAAAAAATCGCTAAAAATGGCTGATTGTGCAGAAATTAAATACTTCCTTTGAACAATTCTTCCAGATAATTTTTAACTTTATTCCAATCTAATAAAACAAATTACCATGCAGAACAATCAGTTCTCCACAAAAGAAATTAATCCATTGGGAAGCCTGGACGAGTGGGAAGACGATTTGCTGGAAAGATACCCAGATCCAGAAAAAATTGCAACAGCAAAGGCTACTGAATCATACAGGAACTATGAAGAACCTGCCCGCGATACTGTTCGTGAATTTTACAGGTTGAACCATACTTACCAGACCTATGATTTTGTCATGGAAAAAAGAAGGCAATACCTTTCTTTTGATAAGAAGGAAATGCCCATCTGGGATGCATTTGATTTCTTGAATGAGCTGGTAGACGATTCAGATCCTGATACTGACCTTGACCAATTCCAGCATTTGCTTCAAACTTCTGAAGCCATCAGAAGAGACGGACACCCAGACTGGATGGTACTGGTGGGCCTGATGCATGATATGGGAAAAGTGCTCTGCCTGTTTGGAGAACCGCAGTGGGCCGTAGTGGGTGACACTTTCCCAGTTGGTTGCGCCTATTCTGAAAAGATCATTTACCCGGAATTTTTCAAGGAAAATCCTGATTACAACAATCCGCTTTACAACACGAAATATGGTGTGTATGAGCCCAATTGCGGTTTACGCAATGTGCACATGAGCTGGGGACATGATGAATACATTTATCAGATGATGAAGGATCATCTTCCTGAATCAGCCCTTTACATGCTCCGTTACCATTCTTTCTATGCCTGGCACCGTGAAGGCGCTTATGAGCATTTGTTGGACGACCACGACAGGGAGATGTTGAAATGGGTTCAACTCTTCAACCCTTATGACCTGTATTCCAAATGCCCAGAGCCACCAGATTGGAAGGTGCTGAAGCCTTATTATACAGCTCTCATTGAGAAATACCTGCCCAGAACACTGAAGTTCTGATCGCTTTGAAATAACAAAGACCCCGGAACTTAAAACCAGGAGAGCTTTTTAAATGCCTTCATCATGAACAAGGCCGTTTCTGCAAAAGATTTTCCCTTGTTCATCTTGTCTGGGGCAGCCCTTTCATAGGCCAACAATTCATTTTGGGTAGTCAGTATACCGAAGATGATGGGAGTGATGCGTGTTACTTGCATTGCAGAGAGATGACTGATTCCATTGGTCACATACTGGCATACATACTCGTAGTGATCTGTATCTCCTTTGATGATGGCCCCAATCACAATGATGGCTTTATACTTGTACGTAGCCAATAGCCTGCTTGTGTAGACAACTGTTTCAACAGCGCCAGGACATTCAAAAACTTTAAATGGAATATTTTGTTCAATAAGATGTTCAGTACAACCTGCCTCAAGCAGGTCTGTGATTTCGCTGTTGAACTGGGCTTTTACAATGGCTATCATCTATAAAAATTTTAATCGATGTTTTCCTAAGTTGATTTTGTCATCCAGGTATTGCTGGTTGTATGGATTGGCTTCAACGGGCAATTGTTTGACAACAAACTTGAATCCCGCTTTTTGCAAGGCTTCTATTTTCACTGGATTATTGCTGATCAATTCAAATTCACCCAGCGCCAAATCCCTCAACATCCAAATGGCGTCCGTAAAATCCCTGTTGTCTTTGGGGAAGCCCAGCATTTCATTGGCTTCATAGGTATTGTGGCCTTTTTCCTGCAATGCATAAGCGGCCACCTTATTTCCTATGCCAATGCCCCGCCCTTCATGCCCTCTCAAATAGACGAGATAACCATGCCCCTGCTCAGCAATAGCAGCGAGTGATGACTTGAGTTGCTGTTGGCAATCGCAACGCAGACTTCCAAAAACATCCCCTGTCAGGCATTCGCTGTGGATTCTGACAAATGGGATTTCCTGATTGTTATTCAATGAAATCAACAAATGTTCTGTACCTGTCAATTTATTTTTGAAGACCTCCATTTCAAAATTTGCAAACGTTGTTGGCAAGGTTGATTTTGATACGGAGACCAGATGGTTCTCTGTTTTAAGCCGGAAATCGATGATTTGTTGGATACTAATGATCTTGAACTGCTTTTCCTTTGCCATCTCAAACAGCTCATTCCTGCGCATCATGTTTCCCTCTGCATCCATCACTTCACAAATGATGGCGGCAGGTGCTTGACCAGTCAGTCTGCACAAATCAACAGCAGCTTCTGTGTGACCGCTTCTCACCAAAACACCACCATCTTTGGCCACCACTGGGAAAAGATGCCCTGGCTTGATAAAGTCTTCTGGCTTGCTTTGAGGGTTGGCAATTTGAAAAGCAGTAATGGCACGTTCTTTGGCAGATATTCCTGTGGTTATGCCAAACGATTCCGCTGCATCAATGGAATCATGAAATGCAGTATGAAAGCTATCTTTTTGGTTGGAATTTACTGGAGACAAGTTTAATCGGTCGGCTGTTCTTTTGTCAATCGCAATACAAACTAGCCCCCTGGCCTCTTTTGCACATAGATTGATTTTTTCTTGGGTAGCCGCATCAGCTGGGAAAATAATATCACCCTCGTTTTCGCGGGATTCATCATCCACCACCAAAATGGGATTGCCCATTTTGAATTCCTCCAATGCCTCATTGATATTATTGAACATGTTGGTTCTCTCTTTTAAGTAAAAGCTGCTCTGTATATTTTGCAAGGATATCAAACTCAATATTGACCCTGTCATTCTCTTTCAAAAGTGACATGTTGGTTTTTTCGATGGTGATCGGGATGATGCAGAGTTCAATGTCTTGACCAACAACTTGATTGATGGTCAGGCTTACACCATTGATCGCTATTGACCCTTTATAAACAACGTATTTGGTAAATGGTTCTGGAATACTGATGGTAAAAAACCATGCCTTATCTCCTTCGATTATTTTTTTTACAATAGCGGTGGCATCGACATGACCCAAAACATAGTGACCACCAAGGTAGCCTGATGGTTGCATGGGCAACTCAATGTTGACCTTGGCGCCATGGGAATAGTAGCGTATGATTGTTTTATCGATGCTTTCCGGAGAAACATAGAACCACAGCACATTTTCTTCCAATTTAAAAACAGACAAACAGGCACCATCAATGGCAACACTATCGCCCAACTGGACCTTGGGCGCAATCAAGGGTGCTGCAACCTGCAAAATCCAGCCATCTTCTTCTTTTTTGATGTCTTCTATAACAGCGGCGCTAACGATTCCGGTGAACATATGGGTAATTGTAGGTAATTTTGCGGGGCAAAGTTAATCCTAAAATGAGCGCATCAGCGTATTTACACAAAGCATTTTT
>JAJTFY010000088.1 GCA_021299175.1 Chitinophagaceae bacterium | reverse complement strand
CTGGGGTTTTTCAGGAAGAAGTTCCGGTGCACATGCATGAAGCGCCAAAACAATCCATCCCAAATTTCAGTCCATGCTGAATCTTTTTTGTAATCGCTCATTTTGAGGATATAGTTGCTGCCACTGATATAAGGTTTGGTGCACATCAGACCTCCATCTGCAAACTGTCCCATACCGTAAATATTTGGAACCATCACCCAATCGTAGGCATCAATATACATTTCCATGAACCAGCGGTGCACTTCATCGGGATCAAATTCACAAAGCAGCATAAAGTTGCTCAAGACCATCAATCTTTCAATGTGGTGGTTATAACCTGTTCTCAATAACTTATGTATGGCGTTGTCAACAGGAACAATACCAGTTGTTCCATTATAGAATGAGGCAGGAATTTTTCTGTTAAAGCCCCAGTAGTTCGTGGTTCGCTGCTTGCTTCCAACAGCATGGTAAATACCATGAATGAATTCTCGCCATCCAATTATTTGCCGAACAAAGCCTTCCAAGCTGTTCAATGGGATGCCATGCACGTCAGCAGCAGCAAGTACTTGATCTATCACCTGTTTAGGCGTGATCAATCCTGTATTCAACATTGGTGTCAATACACTGTGGTGCAGTACGTGTTCAGAGGCAATCATGGCATCTTCAAAAAGCCCGAATTCAGCGAACCTGTTTATGATAAAGTCTTGCAGCCATTCCTCTGCCTCTTGATGTGTGATGGGATAGACAATGATTGGATTGCTTGATCCTGGGTTATTCGGATAATGAGTTTCCACATATGCAAAGGCTTTCCTTCTCCACTCATTGATGATTGGCTGCGATAATTGGGGAACTATTTTATTTTTCGGATATGGCTTTCGGTTGTCTTCATCAAAGCTCCATTTTCCTCCTATTGGGTTCTGGTCTTCATCAACCAAGATCCCGAAACGTTTTCTCTGCCTGATGTAGAAATTGTTGTGCAGAAATGATTTTACCCCTATAAAATCTTTTTTCATTTCATCGTAGGGTATCATGAACATGGGGGATGCATGCCAGATCAGTTTGATATGGCTATCAGTGCTGGCAGTTATTATCTTTTTTTCAAGCCAATTGTCAGAAACCCTGTAGCAATGAATTTCGGTTATGCCTTTTTTACCCAGGTCAGCAATCAAGGCAGACGCATTTGATTGTGAAGCCTGGGCTTCAACATATTCTACATGTATGCCTGTTGCTTGAAGATGGCTGCAATAAAATTTCATGCTGGCCCGATGATAGGTCAGCTTTTGTTTATGGAAGGCATACTGGTTGAAGAACAATTCTTCTTCCACTAGAATTACACATTTAGCCTGTTGAAGTGATTCGGTAGCTTTGAACAGTTGGTGCGGGAAGACAAGGAATATGGAGGACAATGTTTTTTTGTGATAACATTGAAATCAATCGAAGGTTCAGTTCAAATCCAATAGGCAGTTGTATTTAAGCACTATTCCTTCTCCCCGGTCAACACAACTTGTCCATCAGCCACAGACAACTTGATGGATTTGATTTTTCCGCCATCCCTGATGAATATCAGTTCAGCAGGATAGTTTTGGATGGTAGCGGTGAAAGCATCTGTTGATTTGGTTTTCAATTCCCATGATTCGCCAGGGCTGGCATCAGATTGTGCAAACAACTTGCCATCTTTTTCTATGATGAAAATCTTTTTGCAATACTGGTTTTCTGCCATCTTGAAAGTAGAGGCATAATCAGAAACCTCTTTATTGCCTGACAATACCACTTGACCACCTGCAATGGATATTTTCACTGCATTTACGCTTCCTTCAGAGCGGCTGAACAAGAATTCAGCATCATAACTTTGGATCTTTGTTTTGAACAGGTCTTTGGTGCCAGATGGAGCCAATTCCACAAATTCATTGGGGCTTGCATCTGAAGTAGCCACCAGTTTATTGTCTTTTACTGAAACAGAAAGTTTCTTGATGTACTGGTTTTCTGCCATTTTAAAATTCGCAGCATAAGACTGCAGGTTGAGGCTTGAATCCTGAGCGAATCCAATAGCAGAAAACAATAAGCTAACAATCAATGAAAGGGACAAACGGGCCTTGCTCATAAATAATATTTTTGATTTGTGAACTTATGCTTTATTTTATAATTTTTGAAAAATATCAAGGCTTCTTAACAATAACATATTGAACAAGTGAAAAAACGGTCTAATTATATTTCCTGGGATGAATATTTCATGGGTGTTGCCTTGCTTTCAGCTCAGCGGAGCAAGGATCCCAATACGCAAGTTGGCGCCTGCATCGTCAACGACAAGAACAAGATCGTTGGTGCCGGCTACAATGGTCTCCCCATTGGCTGCAGCGATGATGAATTTTCCTGGAGCAAGGAAGGGGATTTTATGGATACCAAATACCCTTTCGTCTGCCATGCAGAGCTCAATGCCATCCTCAACAATATTGGCATGGACCTCAAGGGATGTACCATTTATACAGCATTGTTTCCCTGCAATGAATGCACCAAGGCCATCATACAGTCAGGGATTTCCAGGGTAGTGTATTTGTCTGACAAGTATGAGCAGACGGATGCTGCGAGGGCCTCAAAATTGATGCTGGACAAGGCAGGCATTGCATACCGAAAAGTGATTTCTTCGGTTGATCGGATTGTGCTTTCCTTTGACGAGAAAGATGTTTAGTCCATGGGCTAATTATCTGCCATCTTGATGGTGGGTCTTTTGTCTAGAGGGTCCCGCTTTTCGTATTCCAATCCTTTTATTTTCAGCGGGGGCTGGTGCAGGCGAGGTCTTTGGAGTTCATATTGGTAAACTGCTTTCCCCAATTCCCTAAAAAATGGAAAGCCCATGCTTTCTTCATCATATTTTGAATCGTTGATGACTCCATCGCTGTTTACATAGACCGTTGCGGATAGCATATAGTCAATATTGTTTTTGGTATCCATCACGTAAGAGACATCCGTTAAAAAGCCATAAGCCCATCCCACCTTATTGAAAACCCGGATATGTGCGGGAATGGAATGTGTAGAATCCTGGAAAAAGAATTTTACATAGCTGTCATAAAATATCGAGGAGTCATAGTTGGGATAAGGGGTTTCAGACGGATATTGAGACATGTACCGGAGCATAAAAAGCCTATCTGTTTCGGTCATATTAAACCGTTGATGCTTGGGCACTGATGATGGGTAAATCACCGCCTGAAGCATCTGCCGCATGTCATCCAATGAAATATTGTTGTGCCGGGTGAAATCAAAAGGCCCATCAACGAGTTCATCATTTCTGTTGATATGCTTGTCGCCAATCAAAATGGTTGACGGGAATCGAATACTATCCCTGTTGTAGGCAGGCTGTTGGTGATACACCAATTTACCTTCATCATCAAAAAACCGTATGCCATTGGTATGCCTGTTTTGGTCTTCGGTATAGCCCATGAACTGCCTTGTGATCCGTGAAGAGGCATAGCCTTTTTCAATCAGTTTTCGGTTGGCTCTTTCCTGCCCTACAAACTGGTACATCCTGTTGTAAGGATCATTTTCGCTGATCAACATCGCCCTTCTGATGAACTGTGCAATGGAGGGCTTGAAGTTTTTGGCGGATGAATCGTTTTTCATGGCCACCTGTTTTTCATGACTGCTGTCAAAAGCCATGTGGGAATATTTATTGACCCCTGCTATTTTCATTTCATTCAATTTCTCCAGTGAAAGAAATGCCAAAGGCATCTTGACCATCGAGGCGGGATTGAAATAGAGGTTGCTGTCTACATTGAACCGGTGGTGAGTGAAGCGTGGAGCCCCTTTCTCATTTCTGTCAATTTGTGTGTAGATGACCTGACAGCGATAATGGTTAGGATCCGCAATGATTTTTTTTACTTGTTCATGTTGGATATTGGATAAAATCCGATCAATTGTTGAATCATGCTGTTGTGCATTGGCTGATATTGACATGAACAATATTGTGCAGAAAATACCAGTTAATATATTTTGTAAAAGCCTATTCATTTTTTCGATTTATGTTTACATTCAATTAAATCGGTCTTCCATGACAAGAATCATCATCTGCCTACTTTTGTCATTCTCATTCTTTTCAATCATTGTTGCACAAGATAAAGAACAAAAATTTAGGCCTGATTCAGGACTTGTTGTTTTAACTGTTAATTCGGGTGAAGAATTTGTCGGCACCATACTTGCTGAGGATGCCAGAGAGGTATCCATCCGTTTACAAAACGGCAAGATGCTCATCATTCCCGCTTATACCGTTAAATCAATCAGAAAACTATCCAGCTCCACCCTTATCAAAGGGAAGCCGGTATTTGCCAATCCGCATCCATCCCGGTATTTCTATACGCCTTCTGCCATTCCGATGGACAAGGGCGAGGTCTATATCCAAACCTTATATGCAGTTGCTTACCAGGTGCAGTTCGGCGTTACAGAAAATTTTTCGCTTGGCGCCACCACCACCATTGTCGGAACGCCATTGGCGCTTACTGCCAAGTATTCCATCAAGATTGATGAGAAAAATACCCTTGCTTTTGGGGGCCTGGCTGGCATCGTTGGCTGGGGCACAAGGACCAACCTGGGCATTGGGTTTGGTGCATTTACACATGGTACAAAAGAGTCCAATATTACGATCGCGGGTGGATATGCCTGGATCAATGAAAAGAACAATGGCGGTGGCGGATCTCCGGTGATGAGTTTTTCCGGCAACCAAAGGCTTTCTAAAAACCTCAGCCTGATGGGGGAGCTTTGGTACCTTCCTGAGGTGGGTGTGTTTTTTGGCGGGCCCTGTTTTCGTTTGTACAACAACAAAAAGTCCTCTTTCGATTTTGGAATATGGAGTGTTAATGCCCCCAATTCGGGTGGGATACCTTTTATTCCGGTAGTAGGATATACCTACAAATTTGAAAAATAAGGCCCGTTCGCGTTATTTCAACTACATTACATCCAAGTCCAAAATCTACAACGATGAAGACAAGCAGGATTGAAGTAATGAAGTTTTTGGCGCAGCAAATCGACCAAGAAATCGATGAATACCTGAAGGATATCGATACCAATTGGCAGCCTTCCGATTTTTTACCTGAAAGCAATCATCCTGATTTTGTAAAAGAAATCAAGGAAATACAGGAGCAGTGCAAGGAACTGCCTTACGATTACATGGCTGTTTTGGTGGGTGATATCATTACCGAAGAAGCCTTACCAACCTATGAAAGTTGGTTGATTGATATTGAAGGCATCAGCAAAGCAGAACCCCAGGGCTGGAGCAAGTGGATCAGAAGGTGGACAGCCGAAGAGAACCGCCATGGCGATCTTTTGAACAAATACATTTACCTCTCAGGTCGTGTGAACATGCAACAAATGGAAATCACCACGCAGCACCTGATTGCCGATGGGATGGAGATTGGCACTGCAAGGGATCCCTACCGGAACTTTGTGTATACTTCTTTTCAGGAACTGGCCACGAATATCTCTCACAGGAGAACAGCAACCATCGCCAAACAGCACGACAATGTACAGCTCTCCAAAATTTGTGGTGTGATTGCCGCAGATGAATTGCGGCATGCAAAAGCCTACAAAAGTTTTGTGGCCAAAATATTTGAATTGGATCCCAGTGAAATGATGCTGGCTTTTGAAGACATGATGAGAAAAAAAATTGTCATGCCTGCCCATTTCATGCGCCAGCAAGGGGAGAAAATCGGACAGACCTGGACACATTTCAGTGATGCTGCCCAACGCCTGGGCGTATACACCAGCCTGGACTATGCCAATATCCTGGATTCCCTGATCAAGGAGTGGAATATCGGCAACATCTGTAAGCTCACCGATGTTGCAGAAAAGGGTAGGGATTACCTGATGACCCTGCCAGAAAGATTCAAAAAAATTTCAGAGCGTGTTTCCATCAAATCGCCGTTGGAATACAAGTTCAACTGGATTTATTCTTAATATTCATGTCTTGATCAAATAATCCAAGTTGATTTTCAAGATTGGCTTAAGTTTGCCGACATGCACGTATTTACCTACAGAAGAAAGATCATCATCACCTGCCACAAATGGCTGGCCCCCTCCCTGGAAAAAGAAGTCATCGCACTCGGATTTAGTCCTGAAAGGGTTTTTCAAACGGGTGTGGAGCTCATGGGCACCATGCAGGATTGTATTCGTTTGAACCTCCACCTGCGCTCTGCCAGCCAGGTCATGTATTCGCTGAAATCCTTCCTCTGCGAAGATCCTGACGAACTTCACCAGAACCTGGTGACCCTGCACTGGGAAAAGCTGATCCCGCCCAATGGCTATTTCTCTGTGACCAGCAATGTTTTTCATCCCAGCATCTCCACAAATCTTTTTGCCAACCTGAGGGTAAAAGATGCGATTGTTGACCGCATGCGGGATACCATCAGGCGTCGCCCCACCACCGGATCCGATTTGTTGGGTGCAGTCATCTATCTCTACTGGAAAAATGATCAGGCAGAAATATTCATTGATACTTCCGGTGAAACCCTTGCCAAGCATGGCTATAGAAAGTTGCCCGGTCAGGCCCCCATGCTGGAGGCACTTGCCTCTGCTACCATTCTGTCCACCAAATGGGATCAAGCAACGCCTTTCATCAATCCGATGTGTGGTTCAGGAACCCTGGCCATTGAAGCTGCCCTGATGGCCACCAACAGAGCCCCAGGACTGCTGCGCAACAATTATGCCTACATGCAT
>JAJTFY010000014.1 GCA_021299175.1 Chitinophagaceae bacterium | reverse complement strand
AGGTGTATTGGCCCAGCAGCATCGCAGTATTTGGCCCAGCTTCCCCTAAAATTGACTGCCCACAGTATACCATTATCGAACCCACAACGGTCTATGGCATCCGCAAATATGCAGGAGAGTTTTGGTGCAATTATTTCCATCAACGCTATGGGGTGGATGTAAGGAGCTTGCGGTATCCAGGGTTGATCAGTTACAAATCATCGCCAGGTGGGGGAACCACCGATTACGCAGTGGAAATATTTCATGCCGCAAAAGAAAAACAAAAATATGCCAGCTTTCTGAGAGAAGATACCCATCTGCCCATGATGTACATGCCTGATGCCATCAGGGCAACCATTGAACTGATGGAGGCTCCTGCTGAAAAAATAAAAGTCAGGACATCTTACAACCTTTCAGGAATGAGCTTTTCGCCTGCAGAGATTGGCAATGAAATCAGGAAACATATTCCGGGATTTCAGTTGAACTACAAACCAGATTACCGTCAGCAAATTGCAGACAGCTGGCCCAAGAGCATTGATGATTCGAAGGCCAAAGAAGATTGGGGATGGAAGCCTGAGTTTGATTTGGCCAAGATGACCGCAGACATGTTGATGAACCTGGACACAAATGCTGGCTCAGCAAGCTAGGAGATGAGTGCTACGATTTGTTCCAGAAATCTCGCATCAGTTTCATCGAAGGAATTGTAGTGGTCGCTGTCCACGTCGAGAACGGCCCATACTGCATTGTCTTTGATCAAAGGCACCACGATTTCACTTTTCGAAATGCTGCTGCATGCGATATGTCCCGGAAATTTTTCAACATCTGGCACAATGATGGTATTGGCCTGATCCCATGAAGTTCCACAAACTCCCCTCCCTTTCCTGATCCTTGTACAGGCAACGGGTCCTTGAAAAGGGCCAAGCACCAGTTCCTCTGCTTTGACCAGGTAGAAGCCTACCCAAAAAAAATCAAACTGCTCTTTTAAGGCAGCTGCGATATTGGCAAGATTGGCCACCAGGTCTGTCTCACCATTGACAAGGCCCTTGATTTGTGGTATCAATGAAAGGTACTGTTCTTCCTTGCTGCCCCTGCCTATGTGTAGGTCTTCTGCCATGTTTTTATTTTTGAATCAAATCAGCCACCGTCTTGTTCTCAAGTATTTTCAATGTTGCATCACGAACCAGGATCATGGTGTCGTGCAGGCCACAGTTTTTTTCATCACAGTTCTTGCACCGCTCATAAAAGTAGAGGCTTGCGCAGGGCAGCATGGCAATGGGGCCATCAATTTTTCTGATGATGTCTGCCAGGGGAATTTTCTCCGGAGCGGTTTTAAGAAAATAGCCTCCACCTTTTCCTTTTTTACTTTCCAGGATACCCGATTTTCTCAGTTCAAGCAAAATGTTTTCCAAAAATTTCAGGGGTATCTTTTTCTTTTTGGCAATATCAGCAATCAGTACAGGCCCATCATCCTTGTGCTCGGCAAGGTACATGAGCGCCTGAAATGCATATTGTGTTTTTTTATTGAGCATACTCATTAATTTCCAAATCCCAGGACATCCTTCATGCTGAAAATTCCTTTTTTCCCATGGATGAATTCTGCTGCCAGGACTGCGCCAAGGGCAAATCCATTCCTGCTATGGGCATTGTGGATGATCTGAATCTCATCAATATCTGAACTGTATTTCACTTCATGCCATCCCGGATAAGGGTCAATCCGCTCACTTTTGATAAAAAGTTGATCTGCTGATGCAGGGTCTTCATTGACCCATTGGGATTTTGAACTGTTGAAGGCCAAAACCTGCTCGGCCAGGGTGATGGCCGTTCCACTGGGGGCATCCTTTTTTTGGGTATGGTGAATTTCAGTAATGCTCACATTGTATTGCCGCTGGCCTTCCATGAGTTGAGCGAGCTTTTTGTTGACTTCAAAGAAAATGTTTACTCCAACACTGAAATTGCTGGCATATAGAAAGCTGCCATCTGTTTGGTTACATTTTTCCTCCACTGTTGAAAGCTGTTCAAGCCAACCGGTGGATCCACAGACAACAGGTGTATTCAAGTCAAGGCATTTCAATACATTCTGCAATGCTGTATGCGGGCCAGTGAATTCGATGGCGGCATCAACAGATGCAAAATTTTCAGCATTGAATTCATCAAGGTTGTTGATGTCTATTTTTACGCCAACCTGATGACCTCTTGAAAGGGCCACCTCTTCGATGATTTTGCCCATTTTTCCATATCCCACCAATGCAATATTCATACCTGCGTTTTTTATGAAGTTAAATTTTTTGGCGCTAAAATGAGACGGATTTTACTGGTTTGGTTTTGCCCAAATGAAATGAGGCGGTAAAGCCCATTTGCCCATTTCTTCCGGTAGAAAGATTCGGCTTCAATCGCATGCTCAAATCATCAGAAATATCGAATGATTTCAGGTGTCCGTCTACTGCTGCGTCTGCTACATTGAGTCCCCACAACACGAGAAGTCCGAGGATGGAAAAATCCATTCCTTTCCTGAACTCGTTTCGGTAGAGCTTCAGCGCGTCTGTAGCCAGGGGTTGGAGCTCGGGCGCAATGAGTTTATCATTGGTGGTGTCTTTATCTGACCTGGCAGCATAGGCAAACCGGGTTTTTTTGTACCAGGTGCTGTTGTAGCTGAACGTGCTCACGGGTATGGCAAGGATACCATATACAATGGGTACTTTCCAGTATTTCTTGTTGTATACTTGTCCAAGTCCAGGCAGTATGGCAGACCGCAAAGAAGCCTTTCCTGCATTGGACCGTACCTTGTGGGTTGTATCCTTGATGGATGATTTTTTGGAAGAATCTGTTGCCAGGGGCGCCTGTGTTTTTTTATTGGTAGTTTTCAACTCTTTTTGGGCAAAAAGATTGTTCGTGCTGCTCATCAGCAGGATCAATAAAAAGCATTGTCGAATGGTCCTTGCACACATCAATGGATGTTGACATTCATTTTTTCAAGCAGACCGTTGAGTTCCTCCAGTGAATAATATTCCAGGCTGATCTTGCCCCTTCCAGTTTTTTGGTGTTCCAGTTTGACTTTCGTGCCAAAAAAAGAAGTGAGCTGATCTTGGATCTTGGTGAACTGGCCTGTTGGTTTTTGTTTTGCATCTGTTTTACCCTTTGAAGGCTTATACAATTGCTTCACCAGGTCTTCAGTTTGCCTTACAGATAGTTTTTTTGACAAAATGGTATTGTAGACATAAAGTTGTTTGTCTACCTCACCCGCATTGATCAAGGCCCTGGCATGGCCCATGGACAAAGAGCCATTCCGGACTGCGACCACAATGTCTGGCGGGAGTTTCAGCATCCTGATATAGTTGGAAACTGTGCTTCTGTCCATGCCCATTCTTGTGGCAACTTCCTCTTGTGTCATCGAGCACTCATCAATCAGGCGTTGATAGCTGAGGCCAATTTCTATGGCATTGAGGTTTTCTCTTTGAAGGTTTTCGAGCAGGCCCAGTTCAAGGATTTGCTTGTCATCAACCACGCGCAGATAGACCGGAACATCTTTGATGCCTGCAAGCTTTGCAGCCCTCCATCTTCTTTCTCCGGCTATCAGTTTATATTTTCCTGAAGGCAGCATGGCTACCGTCAGGGGTTGGATAATGTCGTGCTGGCGAATAGACTGGGCAAGTTCTTCAAGCGCTTTAGCATCGAAGTCCTGACGGGGTTGTTTTGCATTGGGGATGATGTTTTCCAATGGCACCCTTGAAACAGCTGTTGTCTTTTCGACAATTTCTGATTTGAGGTTGCCTGCAGGATTTTTCATCTCTGAGTCAATACTGCCCAGAAGGGACCTGATCCCTCTGTTCAATGCATCTTTTTTGTTGCTGGGATTATTGCTCATTGTCTGGATTTATGGTTCTTTCAGCTTCCTTGATTTTTGTCATGTTGTTTTTTTGCAGAATCTCTTTTGCAAGGTTCAGGTAATTGACGGCACCCTTGCTTTCTGCATCATAAAGGATGGCGGGTTTGCCTACACTTGGTGCCTCGCTCAACCTAGAGTTGCGGTGGATGATGGTGTCGAAAACCATGTCTTCAAAATGCCTTCTGACCTCATTAACGATTTGGTTGCACAACCTCAGCCTTACGTCGTACATTGTCATGAGAATGCCCTCAATGGCCAATGATGTATTGAGCCTGCTTTGAACAATTTTAATGGTATTGAGCAATTTGCCCAAGCCCTCGAGTGCAAAAAACTCAGCCTGGACAGGTATGGCCACGGAGTCTGCTGCAACAAGGGCATTGACGGTGATGAGTCCAAGAGAAGGTGAGCAATCAATGACGATAAAATCATAATCATCGCGGATTTCATCCAATATATGCTTGATTACATTTTCCCGGTTGGGATAATTGATCATCTCAAGCTCAGCGCCTACAAGGTCAATGTGAGAAGGGATAAGATCAAGGTTGGGTATCTCTGTTTTGAGGATGGCATCGATGGCTTTGGCATCCCCAACCATGCAGTCGTAGATGCTTTGCTGGATATTTTGCAGGTCGAAACCAACCCCAGATGTGCTGTTGGCCTGGGGGTCTGCATCCACCAACAGTGTCTTGTATTCCAATACAGCTAAGCTGGCTGCCAGATTGATTGCGGTAGTTGTTTTACCAACGCCGCCTTTTTGATTTGCAACACCAATGATCCGGGCCATGAATATTAATGATTTATTGAAAATGACAGGATGACAAATTTACAATTTCGGCACCATTTTAGGGAACATTATGCATAAAATAATGTTAGGATTCTATGAATGGTGAAATTTACAGGATAATTGTCGGTACCAACAGGGTTGGAAGCAATTCGCGCAAAGTGGGAAGTTTCTACAAAAGCGTTTTTTTATCTAAGGGCATTGATGCTGAAGTCGTTACACTTGAAAATTTCAGTCTGGATCCCAGCGCTTCCACCTTTGTCTCATTTCAGCAAGAACATCTAAAACCCGTTACCAAGTTTATTTTTATTTTGCCCGAGTACAATGGAAGCTACCCGGGTATTTTCAAAAGCATGATTGATATTACGGACATCAAGAGCTGTTGGCCTGGGAAAAAAGCACTGTTGGTTGGTGTTGCTACAGGAAAAGGAGGCAACATCAGGGGGTTGGAGCATGTTACAGGCGTTTTAAATTACCTCAAAGTGAATGTAATGCCCAACAAGCTGCCCATTTCTACTGTGGATAAGCTGATGGATGCTGAGGGTAACATCATAGATTCCATGACGATCAATAGCATTGAACAGCAAGTTGCAGAATTCATTTATTTTTAGGCAATGAAAAGACTATTGGGATCCTGGGTTTTTATTTTCTTCATGCTGGCTGTGGATTTTTACGTTTTCCAGTCGCTGCGTGTTGTAACCTCATCCTTGTCTCCCAAGACCAGAATGGCCATTCATTTGTTTTACTGGTCATTCACTGTCGTGGCACTCGTGCTTTTCATCACCATCTCTTTCATTGGATTTGAAAAGCTTCCTCAATTGGTGAGGAGTTTGATTTTTCCCATTGTGATTGGGTTCTTTATAGCAAAAATAGTGGCCACCTTGTTTTTTCTGCTGGATGATGTCCGCAGGATTTTTCAGTGGGGGGGAGGCAAAGCGATTTCAGCGTTCAATGGGTCGGCTTCAAACACGGAGGGTATCACCAGGTCGGTATTTCTGTCTTGGCTTGGCATTGGGGTAGGTGGTGGTCTTTTTGGAACCCTGCTGTATGGATTTGGAAACAAATACAAGTACAGGGTTGAAAAGGTGAAATTAAAATTTGAAAATCTCCCTTCAGCTTTTAAAGGTCTGAAAATCATACAAATATCAGACATACATTCAGGAAGTCTTGAGGATAAAATGGCTGTTGAGAAAGGTGTCCGCAAGTTGATGGAGCATGAACCCGACCTTGTATTCTTTACAGGAGACCTTGTAAACAATGTGGCCACTGAAATGGATGGGTTCATTGATGTTTTTTCAAACATAAAAGCACCCATGGGTGTTTTCAGCATCCTCGGCAATCATGACTATGGCGACTATGTCAAATGGCCCAGCAAAAATGCAAAAGAAGCCAATCTCAATCGCCTCAAGGAAATACATGGTGAAATGGGATGGCGCCTGTTGCTCAATGAAAATGTCACCATTGAAAAAGATGGGCAGACCATTGCCCTGATAGGGATTGAGAATTGGGGTGCAAAGGGTAATTTCAGCCGATATGGAGACCTTCAAAAAGCGTATGAGGGAACAGGAGCTCATCCGTTCAAGATACTGCTGAGCCATGATCCTAGTCATTGGGAGGCACAGGTTTGCAAAGACTATAAGGACATTGATCTCATGTTTTCAGGACATACCCATGGAATGCAATTTGGGTTGGAAATTCCGGGATTCAGGTGGAGCCCTGTTCAGTACATGTACAAACATTGGGCAGGTGTTTACCGGAACAGCAAACAAAAACTATACGTAAACCGTGGATTTGGTTTTCTGGGGTACCCAGGTCGGGTTGGTATCTTGCCTGAAATAACATTGATTGAGCTGGCCTAATATTTAACAAAGGGTTTCAAATTTTCCTTACACTTGTTTTATGCTCAATTGGTAACTTAGTTTACTAATTTTGTATTCATGCAACATGCTTTCAAGCAAGTCTTTTTTTCTTTTTTGTGTGTCTTGGCCTCAAATTTTTTGGGCGCACAGGATCAGGGGTTGGATACCCTTGCATTGAGGGCTGAATTGTCTTCGATGAAAAATGATAGCCTCCTCAATGAGTTGAGGAGCATGCTTGATTCAGCAGGGCGCAACCAAAGTTTTTTCTCCATCAACATCTCAGCCAGCAACAGGCTTTTCAGTACAAAGAACAATGCCTTCAATTCTCAACAGTCCAATGCAGCTGTTATTGCCATTCTTCCATCTGTTTCCTATATCCACAAATCAGGCCTTGGATTTTCTGCCACAGGATATGTGAGGGGAATTGACGCAACGCCATCACTCTACCAAATGGCCCTCAGCCCATCTTATGATCATATTGGTGAAAAATCCATGTTTGGTGTCTCTTATACCTATTACAACAAAAATGAGCAACTCAGTACAGCCGTAACACCTTATGACCATGAGGTGTATGCCTATGTACTACATAGAAAATCATGGCTAAGGCCTTCACTGGCCTTGGGTTGGGCGGAAGGACAGTACCAGGATGTGTCAACCATCCCCATTAGATTGAATGGAAATTATTATTGGATAAAAGACACTTCCAATGTAATGCTCAATGATCTCTCTGTTACTGCATCCATTTCACATTCCTTTTCATTCAGTGAAGTGTTTGGTAAAAAAGACATGCTGCTGATTGTACCTCAGCTCAGCCTGATTGGCGGGATGCAAAGCTATTCTACCGTATCAAGGTCTACGGTACTGGGTACAAAATTGAGAGAGATTGAGCTTGAAAGAATCAGAAAGCTCTACAATGTATCAAGCACTGATGTTTCAAGTTTTACACTACAAACCGCCGCTTTTTCAACCAATTTTTCATGGTACAGAAAAGCTTTCTCCATTTCTGCAGGGTATTTTTTCGCCTATTATTTTGATAGCTCCATATCCAACAGAACTGCTCATATCTTCAATTTAAGCACCGGGTTGACATTTTAGTATTTATTTACAATCTTTGGATTGGATTTACCATTGCATCGGATTACTTTCATGCAAAGAAATCATTTCATCAACAAAAATTGATCGTATGAAAAAAATTATGATGATCCTTTGCTTAAGCATTTTTACCATCGGAGTAAACGCGCAAGGATTTAAAATTGGGGTTAAGCTGGGTTCCAATATCACTGATGTATCCGGGCTTCAATTCAAGGACGGATTCAACTATGGGTACCATGCAGGAGTTTTTTCTGAAATCATGTTCTCGAAATATCTTGGCATCCAACCTGAAGCATTGTGGAGTCAAACCAACCTCACAAGGGCCACAACAATTTCATCCATCTATCAGCCCTCATTGGGTTCGCTCACCAGCATAGAGTTGACATATTTGTCCATTCCTGTTCTATTGAACATAAGGCCCACAAAATTGATAACCCTTCAGGCTGGTCCTCAGTTTGGCATCCTGGTAGACAAAACACAAACAGCTACAGCCAACGCAGGAAATGCATTCAAAAATGGGGACCTTTCAATGGTTGGCGGGGTTCAATTCAACATGTTTAAGTTGAAGTTTTATGGCCGTTATCTCGCAGGATTGAGCAATATTAATGATCTTAGCGACCAGGACAAATGGAAAAGCACATCCTATCAATTGGGTGTTTCCCTGGCATTTTAAAAAATTATCCCTCATCGAATCCCGGTCATTGGCCGGGATTTTTTGTTGGCATCAAAGTTGGGATATATACTGGGTAACCCCATAAACCATTTTTTGGGTTGGGGAATATGTCATATTGTCTTAAACGAGCAAGGATGGAACTTAAAATGAATTTTTTACAACAGGAGGATGAAGTTGACTTCATGCCCATCATACCTTTTAACGAAAATGAGGGGGATGGTACCGATGATACGCTGATTCCAAAGGAATTGCCTTTGTTGCCACTCAGGAATACCGTCCTTTTTCCGGGCGTTGTAATACCCATTACCGTAGGAAGGGATAAGTCCATCAAAGCCATTGCAGAGTCTTACAAGACTGACAAATTGGTAGGAGTGCTCTCCCAAAAAGACAGCAATATTGAAGATCCGGGAATCGGAGATCTTGTGACTGTTGGCACAGTGGCCAAAATCATCAAGCTCATCAAGATGCCGGACGGGGGAACGACGGCTATTTTGCAGGGTAAAAAAAGATTTTCCTTGCTCATGGTTACTGCCGAAGACCCTTATTTTAAAGGTGAGGTTGCCGTAATTGAAGAGGAAGTAATCAAGGATGATCAGTCATTCGATGCTTCTGTTGCCTCCATCAAAGATCTGGCGGGGCAGATCATTCAGCTCTCTCCCAATATCCCGACTGAGGCTTCTATGATTCTAAGGAATATAGAAAATCCTTCGTTCCTGATTCATTTTGTAGGCAGCAACCTGAATTGCGATCTTTCAGAAAAGCAACAGTTGCTGGAATTGAGTGATGTGCGCCAACGAGCAGAAATGCTCTTGAATCTTTTACAGAAAGAGCTGCAATTTGTGGAGTTGAAAAACAAGGTCACCACCAAAACCAAGACCGAACTGGACAAGCAGCAAAGGGATTATTTTCTGCAACAACAATTGAAAAGCATCAAGGAAGAACTGGGCGGAGACTCTAATGACCGTGAGATCCAGGAGATGAAGAAAAAAGCAGAGTTGAAAAAATGGACGCCTGCTGCAAAAGAACTTTTCCAAAAGGAAATTGAGAAGTTGGAAAGGATGCACTCGAGTACACCTGATTACTCTACTGTTTACAACCACGTAGACCTCATGCTGGATCTGCCTTGGGAGGATTATACCGAAGACAGCTATGACCTTAAAAAGGCCAAAAAGGTGCTGGACAAGGACCATTATGGCATGCACAAGATCAAGGAAAGAATATTGGAGTACCTGGCCGTGCTCAAGTTGAAGGGAGACATGAAGAGCCCTATACTTTGTTTTGTTGGTCCTCCGGGTATCGGAAAAACATCTTTGGGCAAAAGCATTGCCAGTGCAATTGGGAGAAAATATGTCAGGTTCAGTTTGGGTGGACTTCACGATGAAAGCGAAATCAGGGGACACCGAAAAACATATATCGGCGCAATGCCAGGAAGAATTTTACAGTCCATCAGAAAAGTAAAATCATCCAATCCTGTAATGATTCTGGACGAAATTGACAAGGTCGGTAAGGACCATCGGGGAGATCCCTCTTCTGCTTTGCTTGAAGTACTGGATCCGGAGCAAAACAACAGTTTTTACGATAATTACCTTGAGCTGGAATATGATCTCAGCAAGGTTTTGTTTATCGCAACTGCCAACGACATTCAGAGCATTCAGCCAGCATTGCGCGACAGGCTGGAAATCATCGATCTCTCTGGCTACGCAGTAGAGGAAAAGGAGAAGATTGCCCAGACCCACTTGTTACCCAAGCAAAAGGAATTGCATGGCCTGAAGGAGTACAACCTCAAGGTGAGTACAGCAGTAATGACCTATATCATTGAAAACTTTACCCGGGAAAGCGGTGTGAGGGAGCTGGATCGGCAGTTGGCCAGCATCATGAGAAGCCTTGCAAAAGATGTTGCCATCAAAGGTAAAATGAAGGCTGTGCTTACCTTGAACGATATTACAAGAATTCTTGGCAAGCCCAGGTACAGCAATGATCTATATAAGACGGTCAACATGCCAGGCGTTGCTGTAGGCCTTGCCTGGACTTACGTTGGTGGGGACATCCTCTTCATTGAATCGACCATCAGTGACGGGAAAGGAGATCTTCAGCTCACTGGAAATTTGGGCAACGTGATGAAAGAAAGTGCGCATACTGCATTCACATATTTGCATGCCAATGCCAAGAAAAATGCTATTGACCCTGAGCTTTTCAAAAAGAAGAACATTCATATTCATGTTCCTGAGGGTGCTGTACCCAAGGATGGTCCCAGTGCAGGGATTACCATGCTGTCAGCCCTGGCATCTGCCTTTACCGGTAGAAGGGTCAAACCATATTTGGCCATGACCGGCGAAATAACCTTGCGTGGTCAGGTGCTGCCTGTTGGGGGCATCAAGGAAAAGGTACTGGCTGCAAAAAGGGCGGGTCTGAAAGAGATCATACTATGCTGGCAAAACGAGAAAGACGTAAATGAAATCAATGCAGAATTCATCAAAGGGATGAAATTTCATTATGTCAAGACCATGCAGCAGGTACTGGAATTGGCCCTGGTTTAAGTTTTTTTAAATTCTCTAAACATTTTTTAAATCAAATGTGTTATTTACCCGATTAAGGGCATTACGCTCTTATGTTGGTTGTTTTAAGGGTTAAAGAACTTCCCCCATTTTCATGGGGGATTTTCATTTGTGGAAACCGATGATTAATTTCGGTCATGGTTTTTCGGCTGACATTGATGGTTCTATGGGTACTTGTCTTTACAGGGGCTAGTTCTCAGACCCTGGGTGGCTCATCTGCCTTCAACTTTTTGAGGCTCCAGTTGCACCCTCAGGCAGGAGCTTTGGGTGGACGCAATGTATCGCATTTTGGTGCTGAGCTAGGGATGCTCAGTGAAAATCCTTCCCTGTTGCGGAAAGGTCATCATTCAATAATTTCTGCCAATTTCACTGCATTGGCGCCTACGATTACCGGGCTTTATGCCGCAGGAGCCTATCACCTTGAAAAAACAGCTACAACTCTGGCGCTGGGTATAACCCATCTTGGGTATGGAGAGCAGCCAGAGACAGATGCTTCAGGAAATATTCTGGGAACGTTTCGGGCCTATGATCAGATGCTTGGACTCACCATTTCCAGGAAATACAACAATAAATGGCATTATGGGGCAACGCTTAAACTGATCAACTCAAGGTATGGTGCCTATGCAAGTCAGGGCCTGGCTTTGGATGCGGGCTTGAATTATTACGATGAGGAACGCATGATCCAGTTTGGTTTTGCCGCCAAAAACATGGGGGTTCAAATAAAATCATATGCCAATCGCAAGGAAGATCTTCCGTTTGATCTGGTCATTGGGATGACCAAACAGTTGGAAAAGGCCCCCATCCGTTTTTCTTTTACTGGCCAGCGGATGCACCAGTTTGATCTGCTCTACAACGATACCCTTTTCAATGAAACCAATTTTGGTAGCCAGCCCAAGGCCAGTTTCGGAACAAAAGTTTTCAGTCACCTTGTCCTTGGCGCTGATATACTGGTGGGCGAGAAAATTGTGCTTACAGGCGGATACAACGTGTTAAGGAGAAGGGAGCTGCGCATACAGAACATTGCCAGTGGGCTTACGGGCTTCAGTTATGGGTTCAACCTGCATTTGCAAAGGCTCAGGTGCTATTATGCAAGAACACATTACCAGTCTTCGCTTTCACACCATCAAATCAGCTTCTCTTTTAAACTAAACCCTGCAGAGAACTAAAAATAACTCAGCTTTGTTTTTGGTGTCAGTGCCAAGAGGGTTTCATACATGAGTTGAATGGTATGTTCAATATCATCCTTGTGGATCATTTCAACCGTTGTATGCATGTACCTCAATGGGATGGAAATCAATACTGACGGGCATCCATCGTTGGCGTAGGCAAATGAATCTGTATCGGTTCCTGTGCTTCTACTCACTGTTCTCATTTGAACAGGGATATCTTTTTTCTCGGCAACATCTTCCACCAGCGAAAGCAACTTGTTGTGTACGGCAGGTCCGAAAGCCAGTGATGGTCCCTTGCCACAAGCCACATCTCCCTCAATGATCTTGTTGATCATGGGGGTGGTGGTATCGTGGGTGACATCTGTAATGATGGCTACATCAGGCTTTATCCTCCGTGCAATCATTTCAGCTCCACGCAGTCCAATTTCTTCCTGCACAGCATTTACCACATAAAGCGCATAGGGGAGTTTCTTTTTGTTTTCTTTGAGCAAGCGCGCCACTTCTGCGATCATGAAGCCGCCAACCCTGTTGTCGAGGGCTCTTCCGATGATATAATCATAAGCCAGTTCATCGTAACCCTCTTCGTAAGTGGCCACTGCCCCAATGTGGATACCCAGCGCTTCCACCTCTTTTTTATTCTTCGCTCCGCAGTCAAGGAAGAGATTTTCAACCGATGGCTGAGGGTCTTTTCGCTCTCCGCCACCAATTCGGGTATGAATAGCAGGCCATCCAAAAACAGCTTTTACAGCTCCTTTTTTTCCATGGATCAAAACCCTTTTGGCGGGTGCGATCTGGTGGTCAACGCCACCATTTCTTTTTACATAAATCAGACCTGCATCAGAAATGTAGTTGACAAACCAGCTGATCTCATCAGCATGTGCTTCAATCACTACTTTGAACTTCTCTGTAGGGTTGATGATGCCTGCAACAGATCCATAAGGATCCGTGAAGATCTCATCCACATGGGGCTTGATATAATCCATCCAGAGTTTCTGGCCTCCAGATTCAAAACCAGTAGGAGATGGGGTATCGATGTATTTTTTGAGAAATTTGTAGGATGCCTCTGAAAGTATTTTCTTGGATTTTCCTTTGCTAGCTTTTGCCATGATGGATTATTTATTTGTAGTACCTATCATCTGCGGATGATGATGGACTGTGTTTTTGCTGTATCGCTTCTGTTGCCTTTTTTGTCTTTCATCCAGAAGCTGAAAGTCGCCGTGTCATTTCTGTTGCACCTGGGCTGCAGCTCGATGGCATAGGTAAAGGTCACCAACAGCTCACCATCAAAATTTCTTGTTCTGGGCGTCTCGGCAGGGATGCGGTATAGAAAAGAATCAACAAAATTGCTTTGTGTGCAACGGGTGGTTGTTTTTTTAACCCAAATGGTATCAACAAAATCCCCTTCCTTGTCTGTCAGTCTCATGTTGATCAAAAGATCACTTCCAGGAGGAACGAGTGAGGAACTGATGCTTTTGATGGTCAATGAAGGTTTCGACTGGAAGGTCTCTTTCCCGCAAGCCATTATAAACAGCACGAGGAGTAACGCGATGAACTGTTTTGTCATGTACCTTTGTTGTGTTTCAAAATTAACCGATTCAAGTTGAAAAACCTATTCGGACAGGCTCATTTTACAGAACATTTAACCCTTGGAGTGAACGAGGATTTTTCAGGCCTCGCCATGGCTATTTTTAGGCGGCAAGCCATCCAAAACCCTGTCTATGCTGCATATCTCGGTCATTTGAAGGTTGATGAAGCGAAGGTCAAAGCCATTCGGGAAATCCCATTTCTTCCCATTTCATTTTTCAAATCACATGTGCTCAAGTCTGGAGAATTTGCGGAAACATTCATTTTTGAGAGCAGTGGCACAACAGGAAGCATCAACAGCAGGCATTATATCAAGGATATTTCTACTTATTTGACCAATGCTGAAAACAATTTCAGAGAGGTTTATGGAGACCCTTCCGGATATTGTTTTCTTGCCTTGTTGCCTTCTTACTTGGAAAGGGGGAACTCTTCTTTGGTGGCTATGGCTGATCATTTTATCAAATTGAGCCAACACCCATTGGGAGGTTTTTTCCTGTATGACAAAGCAGCGCTTCACTCGGTACTGTCGCAATTGGAAAGCCAGTGCCAAACCGTTGTGTTGTTGGGTGTAACCTATGCCCTGATTGATTTTGCGGAAGAATATCCCATGAAACTCCGGCATACGATTGTAATGGAAACGGGAGGGATGAAAGGTCGTAAGAAAGAACTCACAAGAGCAGAATTGCATGCGTTTCTGAAAACAAATCTTGGGGTGGAAAGCATACACGCAGAATACGGAATGACCGAATTGCAATCTCAGGCCTATTCAACAGGAGAAGGTATTTTCAGGCCTTCCTCAACGATGAAGGTTTTGTTGAGGTCTCCGGACGATCCATTTGAGGTTTGGGAATCACATGAAAACCATGGTAAGACAGGGGCCATCAATATCATTGACCTGGCCAATGAAGACAGTATTTCTTTCATTGCAACCGATGACCTTGGCCGGTTTACAGGCAATGGAAGTTTTGAGATCCTGGGTCGGATCGACAATGCAGACATCCGCGGATGTAGTTTGCTTTCCCTTTAACAAAATCATCAATTGCGTGTTATTCTACTTAATCTTGAATCAATAACAATCACATGAGCGTACTCAAGCAAATTGCCACCTATCTCTATCTCCGGAAAAAAGATCCCAATACGCCCAACTCCCAATGGGTCAAGTACATGCATGGCATCAACAGGATTTCCCTCTTGTTATTTGTATTTGCCATCATTGTCATGATTGTCAAGTTGTTCATCAAAAAATAAGTCCTGGATTTTGCTATTTCATCATTGAATGAATGATGGATGCAGCTTTCTCCGATGCCTTGCCTCCTGCTTTCAGCAATTGGTTGAGTTGGAAATAATCCTCCCTGATTTCTTTGATGGCCATGGAATCTGAAAGTATACGGGCTAGTGAAACAGCGATATTGTCTGCAGTAAGATTATCCTGGATCAGCTCTTCAACCACCTGCTTGTCCATGATCAGGTTGACCAACGAGATGTATTTTATTTTGATGATTCGTTTGGCAATGGCATAAGAAATCGGCGATCCCAGATAGCATACCACTTCCGGAACACCGAACAATGCTGTTTCAAGCGTTGCAGTTCCGGATGTAACCAGTGCTGCATCTGCTATGGACAAGAGCCCATAAGTATCACCCTTCAAGACCTTTATGTTTTCAAATGCGTTGGTGAATTGAGAGATCATTTCGTCTGCTATGCCTGGTGCCTGGCCTACTACAAAAACATGCTGGGGAAACCTGGCAGCGGCCTCCAACATGATGGGGAGTTTCTTCAGGATCTCTTGTTTTCTGGAGCCGGGTAGCAGGGCAATAATCTTTTTTCCTTCCTCGATGTGCAGGTTATTTTTTGTAGCAGCAGGGTCACTGGTATTTTTATAATCCTCAATGATCTCTATCAGCGGATGCCCAACATAATCAACAGGGTAACTCCAGCGCTGGTAAAAGTTTTTTTCAAAAGGCAGGATAACCATCATCTTGTCTACCACTTTCCTCAAAACCTTCACCCTGTTTTCTTTCCATGCCCAAACCTGGGGGGAGATATAATAGGCTGTTTTGAATCCTTTTCCTTTGACGAATGTTGCCATCGGAATATTGAAGCCGGGATAATCAACGAAAATGACAAGATCGGGTTGGTATTGCAGGATATCGCTTTTGCAAAAACGCATGTTACCTAAAATCGTGGACAGGTTGCTGATCACTTCTGCAAACCCCATGAATGCTAGGTCTCGGTAATGTTTGACAATTGTTGCACCTTCTTTTTGCATCAGGTCTCCACCCCATGCACGAAAATCTGCCTGGCTGTCATTTTGCATGATGGCCCTGATCAACCTGCTTGCATGCAAGTCTCCGGAGGCCTCACCCGCTATTATGTAATATTTCATGGGGTTGAGGTGTTATGCGGTCAGCTGAAAAACTTGAAAAGCAATGCTGATACAGCATAGATCAAGGTGACCGTAAAGATTCCTTTTGCAGTTTTATCCCTTTGTCCATTGATGTGAATGGTAAACAGCACAATGTTCAACAGCAGGCAGGGAATCGTGAGCGCAGTGACCAGTTGTTTATTGCCCTGCAATGCATTGATAAAATCACTGAAAGGGTAGAGGCTGAATTTCCAGAGATAATATCCATAAAAACTGAATACAGGAACAATCAGTCCAAGAAAAGTGCCATAGACAAAATTGTCTTTTTTCAGGATTTCCATGTGTATTCTTTTTCAAGTTTGTTTTTGAGCAAATGGTTGGTCAGGTCATATTGAACAGGAACCACACTCACAAAATTGTTTTCCAGCGCCCAAACGTCTGTATCCTTGCTTTTTTCGAGGTTTTGGAATATACCGGTGAGCCAGTAATATTTTTTACCGGAAGGGTCTTTCCTTTCTTCAAAATCCTCTTCATATTTTGCATAGGCCTGTCTGCATACCTTGACACCCTTGATCAGTTCCACATCACCTTTGGGAATATTGACATTGAGGCAAAGGTGCTTGTCTGCTTTTTTTGACAGTACCTTCTCCACGATCAGCCTTGCATATTTTTTAGCAGCGGTGAAATCCGCTTCCAGGCTGTAATCCATAAGGGAGAATCCAATGGAAGGAATGTTTTCAATCGATGCTTCTATGGCCGCACTCATGGTTCCGGAATAAATCACATTGATGGAATGGTTCGCGCCATGGTTGATGCCGCTGAGGCATATGTCTGGTTTCTGGTGAAGGATTTTGTCTACGGCCAGCTTTACACAATCAACGGGGGTCCCGCTGCAAGACCATGATTCAACGCCATCCATCAAATGAACCTTGTGTAACCTCAGGGGAAAACCAATGGTGATGGCATGTCCCATTCCTGATTGTGGTTTGTCTGGCGCCACGACAACAACCCTTCCAAGGTCTTTCACCGCTTCAATCAGGTGCCTGATGCCGGGTGCTGTGAGGCTATCATCGTTGGTAATCAAGATTACCGGTACTTTTTTGGTCTTTTTTGCGCTGCTTTTCTTTTTCATCCCTTTAATAATGACTAAAATTAGCACTTATTTCAGTTCCTATTTGGAAGGCGAATCATTCTTTATGAATAAAAATTTAGCAAAAAATACTTTGAAAACTAAATAATTTAGTATATTGCCCCAAATTCATTAGTATGTCACAGTCATATGCAGGCCAAAATCTCAAGTATCTGCGCAAGTTGAAGGGGCTTACCCAGGAAGAATTTGCAGGCAAACTTCAAATCAAGCGTTCTCTTCTAGGTGCTTATGAAGAAGAAAGGGCTGAGCCCCGGATTGATGTGTTGGAAATTGTCAGCGACCAATTCGGCATCAGTCTCGATGAGCTGCTGCGCAGAGACCTCAGCGAGTCCAACGTTAGCTATCTATCCAGAAGAAGGCAACAGAAACTAGGCGCTGAAAGCAACCAGATTCATTTCGTTCCCATGAAAGCTGCCGCAGGATATTTGGCAGGATACGCGGATGAAGAGTTCATTGATGAACTGAATACATTCACCTTGCCCATGTTGGGAAGTGGTCAATACAGGGCATTCGAAATCATTGGAGACAGCATGTTGCCAACCCCTACAGGCTCCATCATTGTGGGTCAGAAGGTGGAATCCCTGGATGATCTGAAGCAGGATGCCGCTTGCATCGTGGTCAGCAGGAACGAGGGAATTGTATACAAACGCCTGTCCCGAAACCCTAAGGCCAAAAGCAAGGTTACGCTGGTCAGTGACAATCCATCCTACCAACCCTACAGTGTCAATGCGGAGGACATTCTGGAAATGTGGCAGGCACAAATGGTGATTACGAAAGTGGCACAGCAACAGCGATGGGATGTGGGTCAACTGGCCAATCTGGTTACCAACCTGCAAGAGCAGGTGAGTACCATGAAAAAACGCATGAACTGATCCATGTTAGGCTATGCTGATCGGTAATTGGCATAATTTATGCACATCCCGTTGATAACCTCCGCCAAGAGGGGAGTACCCATTCAATTATCTTTGATAGCCATGTGAAATGGGCTAATGGGTAGGTTTTACAATTAAACAAGTGAAGCAGCATGTCTAAGCAGAAGGAAACCGAAATATTTGAATACAACGAAGATTCCATCAGAAGCCTTGACTGGAAAGAGCATATACGCCTTCGTCCAGGAATGTACATAGGAAAGCTGGGTGATGGAAGCAGTCAGGATGATGGCATTTATGTGCTGCTCAAAGAGGTGATGGACAATTGCATCGACGAGCACATGATGGGTTATGGCAAGCATATTGAACTTGTCTTGAACAGCCGAGAGGTGACCATCAGGGATTATGGCCGTGGAATTCCCTTGGGAAAGCTTGTGGATGTGGTCAGCAAGATCAATACTGGTGCCAAATATGATAGCAAGGTATTCCAGAAAAGTGTGGGATTGAATGGTGTGGGTACCAAGGCCGTCAACGCCCTGAGTGAATATTTTAAGGTTACCGCCTTCAGGGATGGAAAGGAAAAAACCGCTGAATTCAAGCGTGGCGAACTGGTCAAGGAACACAAAGAATTATCCACTTCGGAATCCAATGGAACCCAGGTCATGTTCATCCCTGACGAGAGCATTTTCCGCAACTATCATTTCATCTCAGATTATATAGACAAGCAGCTTTGGAATTATTGTTACCTCAATGCCGGCTTGGTCATCAATTACAACGGAAGGAAATTCCTCAGCAAGAATGGATTGCTGGACCTGTTGCACCGCAATGCCAATGAAGATGAACTCCGTTATCCGGTAATCCACCTCAAGGGGGATGACATTGAAGTGGCTCTTTCCCATAACAATGAATATGGAGAAGACATTTACAGTTTTGTCAATGGTCAATATACTACTCAGGGAGGTACACATGTGGTTGCCTTCAGGGAGGCTTTTGTGAAGACCATCCGTGATTTTTTCAAAAAAGATTATGATACTTCAGATATCAGGCAAAGCATCGTGGCTGCTGTAGCTGTAAGGGTTCAGGAGCCTGTATTTGAATCTCAGACCAAAACAAAACTTGGATCGCAGTACATATCCGAGGGCGGTTCTTCCATGAAGAATTTCATGTTGGATTTCTTTTCCAGAGAGTTGGACAATTATTTGCACAAAAATCCTGCCGTGGCCGAGGCCATGAAAAAAAGGATTGAGCAGAGTGAGAGGGAAAGAAAAGAATTGGCAGGAATCAAAAAGCTGGCCAATGAACGCGCCAAAAAAGCCAATCTTCACAACAAAAAATTGAGGGATTGCCGCATGCACCTCAATGCAGAACCGCCAGCAAAAGGCAAAGAGGACTATATCGCCAAACAGTTGCTCAGCACCATTTTTATCACCGAAGGGGACTCTGCAAGTGGTTCGATCACCAAGTCCAGGGATGTAGAAACACAGGCGGTATTTAGCCTTAGGGGTAAGCCGCTCAATAGCTTCGGACTTACCAAAAAAGTGGTCTATGAAAATGAGGAATTCAACCTCTTGCAGCACGCGCTCAATATTGAAGAAGGTATGGATGACCTTCGTTACAACAATATCATCATTGCTACTGACGCAGACGTTGACGGGATGCACATCCGTTTGCTGCTGATGACATTTTTCCTGCAGTTTTTCCCAGACCTGGTCAGGGATGGACATGTATACATCCTTGAGACACCCTTGTTCAGGGTCAGGAATAAACAGGAAACCATCTACTGCTATTCTGAGAACGAGAAACAGGCTGCAGTAAAAAAGATTGGTGCCAAGGCAGAAATCACCCGATTCAAGGGGCTTGGTGAAATTTCACCCGAAGAATTCAAGCGGTTTATAGGGCCTGATATGAGAAAGTCACCGGTAATCCTGGAGAGCCAAATCCATATCCAGCAATTGCTGGAGTATTACATGGGAAAGAATACCCAGGAAAGACAGGATTTTATTGTTTCAAATCTTCGTATCGAACTGGATACAGTGGAGGATTCAATCTGATTGATTATGATACATGTAGTTTTCAACGAACCCGATGTAGAGGTATTAAAAAAGGCCATTGAGCTCGATGCTACACTGAGTGGCGAAGTGAAGCTTATCCGTGATGATTATGCAGTTGGTCCGCTGCGGGATATTTATACTCCAGAGGGAGTGGCAGAAAGAAAAGACTGGTGGAGAATGATTTTTGCCGGAGGCGATCATGAAGGAGTTGTAGATGAAGGAAAAGTCAATGATGAGCAAGTTTTGCTCGAGATCAAAGAATCCCTGGCCAATGATGAAACTGAGCAGGTATGGATCTGGGCGGCCCAAAACAAGCATGATGTCTGCGGATATTATTGGCTTGTTGGACAATTGTCTGAGTTCCAGGGAAGGATCGAAATTCTTTACCTCAACAATCTTCCTTTTATCAACGAAAAAGGGAACATATTTTATCCTGATTGGCTGAGCCAGATCCAGCCCCGTGAATTCCTCAAGGCCAAGAAACTTGCCAGGCCTATTACTACCAGTGAATTTGAAGTGGATGCTGATGAATGGAATAAAATTACTGTTGAAGGGAAAATGGTTCGCTTGCTCGAAGGAGGTAAAAAACTCATCCAAAAAGATGTTGATTATTACGATGCAGACCTGGCCAGGTATATTACAGCGGATGCACAAAAAGCCAATAAAGTGATCAATGCATTTCTTTCCAAGAACAAGGAAACAACTGGTGATGCATTTGTGTTCTGGAGGCTGAAAGAGCTGGCGCAATTGCCACAATTCGAGGTACAGGGGGAATTGAAAGGGCTCAAGGATTTTGATATTAAAAAGAGGACGGCCGTAGAAGCTGCTGAATAAAAATAGTACAATGGCGAAGGCGAAATTTGTAATTGATCATGATAATGAATCGGGCGTTTCAGGGCAGTATAAAAGCTGGTTCCTGGATTATGCATCCTATGTTATTCTTGAGCGCGCAGTCCCAGGTGTTGTGGATGGTCTGAAGCCAGTGCAGAGAAGGATTCTTCATTCAATGAAAGAAATGGATGATGGAAGGTTGAACAAGGCTGCCAACATCATCGGACAAACCATGCAATACCATCCACATGGTGATGCCAGTATTCAGGATGCACTGGTCAATCTTGGGCAGAAAGACCTGCTTGTGGATACCCAGGGAAACTGGGGAGATGTCAGGACAGGTGATGATGCAGCTGCTGCAAGGTATATCGAGGCCAGGTTGAGTAAATTCGCACTGGACGTGGCTTTCAATGCAAAGACCACCAAATGGCAATTGAGCTACGATGGCAGGAAAAAGGAGCCCATCGACCTCCCAATGAAATTTCCTATGCTGTTGGCACAAGGGGCAGAGGGTATCGCTGTGGGTTTGTCCACCAAAATTCTCCCTCATAATTTTATTGAACTGATTGACGCATCTATCAAATACCTGAAAGGAAAGAAATTTGAATTGTTTCCTGATTTCCAAACGGGTGGCATGATTGATGCCAGCAATTACAATGACGGAAAACGTGGAGGTCGCATTCGTTGTCGTGCGCATATTTTTGAAGTGGACAAAAAATCGCTGGTCATCAAGGATGTTCCTTATGGCGTAACCACTTCACAGCTGATGGAATCGATTGTGAAGGCAAACGATCAGGGCAAGATCAAAATCAAGAAAGTAACAGATAATACTGCCGCTGAGGTTGAGATAATGGTCGAGCTTGCAGCGGGCATTTCATCGGACATCACCATCGATGCCTTATATGCCTTTACGGATTGTGAGGTCAGTATAGCGCCCAATGCCTGTGTCATTGTTGATCAAAAACCGTTGTTCCTTTCTGCTACAGAATTATTGAGGATTTCAGCAGACAATACCAAAGACCTGTTGAAGCAGGAATTGGAAATCAGGCTTTCTGAACTCCAGGAAAAATGGCATTTCACTTCGTTGGAGAGGATCTTTTTTGAGGAAAAGATTTACAAGGAGCTTGAGAAAAAGCATGAAGACTGGGAAAAGGTTTTATTGGCCATTCAAAAGGGATTTGATCCTTTCAAAAAACTTTTCAAAAGGGATATCACCAGAGAAGATATTGTAAAGCTTACAGAGAAGCCGGTTCGCCGCATCTACAAGCTGGACATCGATGAACTGAACATGCAGATCAAAGCAATCGAAGAAGAAATCAAACAGGTGAACCATCACCTGATGAATCTTACCGATTACGCTGTAGCATACTACCAGGGTTTACAGGAAAAGTATGGCAAGGGGAGGGAACGAAAAACAGAAATCAAGCCCTTTGATGTCATTCAGGCGAGGCATGTGGCCATTGCCAATGTTCGTCTCTACATGAACAGGGCAGAGGGTTTCATCGGAACAAGCCTGAAAAAAGATGAGTTCATTACAGAATGTTCTGATCTCGATGATATCATAGTGTTTACTCGAAAAGGTATCATGAAAGTTGTCAAAGTGGATGACAAGGCATATATCGGTAAGGATATCATCTATGCAGCCATTTTTCAGAAAAATGACGAGCGCTCTACGTACAATATGATCTACACCGACGGCGCAACAGGCATTTCCTATGCCAAGCGTTTCAATGTTACTGGTGTTACGCGCGACAAGGAATATGACCTTACCAAAGGCAGCGACAAGTCTAAAATCAACTATTTCACTGCCAATGCCAATGGGGAAGCGGAATCGGTTGCTGTCGTCTTGAGTCCTAATTGCAGTGCAAGAAACAAACAGCTTGATTTCTATTTTGAAACTTTGGACATCAAGGGCCGCAGTTCTGTCGGAAACCAGGTTACAAAATACCCCATCAAGAGTGTTAAACTGACTGAAGTGGGTAAGTCAACACTGGGTGGCAGGGATATCTGGTTTGATGAGGTTTTTGGTCGCCTGAATGTTGATGGCAAAGGAAGGTTATTGGGAAGTTTTCAGCCTGATGACCAATTGCTGTTCATCTTCAAGCAGGGATTTTATGAAATCACCAGCATTGAATTGACTCAACGAATAGATGTTGAGCAGTTGCTTACCATTGAGAAATTTGATTCCCGAAAGACCATCACTGCCATCTACCTCGACAACGAGAAATTGCAGTTCAACGTAAAACGGTTTAAGATTGAAACAACAACCATGAACAACAAGTTCTTTTTCATCAGGGAAGCTGAAGGCAACCGGGTGGAAGCTGTTTCAACCGATGTTGCTCCCGTTGCCATCATTCGGTCAGGTAAAGGTGCCCAGCTCAAAGAGTCCCGTGTCCGGATCTCAGATTTTGTAGAGGTGATGGGATGGAAGGCCGTTGGCAATAAGTTGACGGATTTTACCAAGACAACTGAAATCGAATGGCTGGATACTGAAGGAAACAAGCAAACAGCACTGTTTTAGGCTTGATATCGGATGTTAAAGGCCCATAGTCTTCCCAAATGCCGGGGATGGCTTATATTTGTGTTTCGAACAATAACTGTTTCAAATGCCTCTTACACGAGAAGAAGATTTCAACGCACAGCTTTCTGGATCCATGTCGGAACCGGAAACAGGATCCAATAGTTGGTTCAAGAGACGCAAGAAAGGGATCAGTACATCTACTGCTGAGAAAAAAGAAGCACCAGATGGTCTTTGGACAAAATGCCCTGATTGCAAGTATACCTGTACTACAGTAGAATTGAAGGAGAATTTCTCCGTATGCCCCAAATGCCAATACCATCACCGAATTGGTAGCGCCGAATACTTTGATATACTATTTGATGATCAGCAATACCAGGAGATGTTTGCAGAAGTGCGGTCAATCGATTTTCTGGGTTTCAACGACCTCAAACCATATAAGAAGCGCCTTGATGATGCCTACGAAAAAACGGGGCTCCATGATTCCATCACCGCTGCCCATGGAAAGGTGAATGGACAGGATCTTGTGGTTTGTTGCATGGATTTTAATTTCATTGGGGGTTCATTGGGCAGTGTGATGGGTGAGAAGATTGCAAGAGCCGCAGATTATTGCCTCAAGCATCGCATCCCCTTCATGATCATCAGCAAAAGTGGTGGTGCGCGCATGATGGAAAGTGCTTTTTCCCTGATGCAGCTTCCCAAAACGATTGGCAAGATCAGCAGGCTTGCTGTTGCCGGAATTCCCTATATCTCCCTTTGTACAGACCCAACTTATGGTGGCACAACCGCTTCCTTCGCCATGGTGGGAGACATCAATATAGGCGAACCCAAGGCCATGATTGGTTTTGCTGGTCCGCGTGTGATCAAGGAAACCATTAAGCGCGATCTACCCGAAGGATTTCAGACCTCCGAGTTTGTCATGGATCACGGATTCCTTGACATGATTGTTGCCAGGAAAGACCTCAAAGAACGCATTGCTACCTTGCTCGGACTTTTTGCCAGCTAACTGCATTTTTATCAAATGTATCGCGTGCTTTCAATAAACAATGGAACTCAGAAACAAATCTGCCACATTCGAGTATTTCATCGAAGACAAATTCGATGCAGGCATGGTTTTGACGGGTACAGAGGTAAAAGCAATACGGGATGGGCGGGTCAGCTTCAGCGACAGTTATTGCCTGATTGACAGGGGTGAGTTGTACGTCAAAGGACTTCATATCTCACACTATGAATACGGCAGTTATTCAAATCATCCTCCGGTGCGCGACAGAAAATTGCTGCTGAAAAAAAAGGAAATTTCACGCATTACACAAAAGCTCAAAGACAAAGGGTTTACCATCATCCCGCTTAAAATTTATTTCAATGAAAGGGGATTTGCCAAAATGCAAATTGGGCTGGCAAAGGGCAAAAAACTGCACGACAAACGGGAATCTGTCAAACAGCGTGAGTCTGAGCGGGAGATCAAAAGGTACTTGGGTTAAAAATTCAACCAATCCTGGTAATTCTTTTGTCA
>JAJTFY010000087.1 GCA_021299175.1 Chitinophagaceae bacterium | reverse complement strand
AAATACCGGTGTTGAGTTGGAATTGACTACAAGAAATATTCAAACCAAAAATTTCAAGTGGTCAACCTCCGGTAATTTTTCTCAAAACAAGAACAGCATCATTGAGTTGGGAACCGAAGCCTATTTGTTGAACCAGGGAGAAAGAACAGAAGTATACCGTAACAAAGTTGGCAATCCATTGGTCCAGTTTTTTGGATTCAAGACAGATGGCGTTTGGCTTTCCCAGGACCAGATCAACAAGGCCTTGGCCAGCGGATTGACCAGTTCGATGAGCAATGTTTTTGTTCCGGGAGGATTGAAACTGGTGGATGTCAATGGAGACAACAAACTTAACAATGATGACAGAACAGACCTTGGCAACCCATATCCTGATTTCACATGGGGCTTGACCAATAATTTTGGTTTCAAGGGCTTTGATATCAGTTTCACTCTGCAGGGAGTTCAGGGTGGTAAGCTGATCAATGGAGATCCCAATTACAATGAATCCAGAAGAACAATCAAGACATACAACCAAAACCGTTGGGTCAGTGCGAAATTTCCTGGCGATGGTAAGACGCCATTCTCTACTGTTGGGTACAACTGGATGCTCACGGATTATGTTATTGAAGATGCATCGTATTTTTCTCTTCGAGATGTTAACATAGGATATTCCATCCCTGCTGCATTCATGAAGAAGATTAAGGTGAACAGCATGCGGTTTTATTTTTCTGCACAAAACCTTTACTTCAAAACGGCAAAAGGATACAGAGGACTCAACCCTGAAGGAAGGTTCTCCAACGGACCATATTCATCTGTGTTGATTGATGGATATCAGCGCGGATCTTTCCCCATTCCTAAAACAGTGTTGATAGGCATTGATATCAATTTCTAATTTCCAACGACTTAAAAACAGCAATATGAAATCATTTATACCTGTCTTTCTTGTTTGCATGTTTCTCTTTGCATCCTGCAAAAAAAACATTGAGCTGTATCCACTCAGCAATGTAACCACTGCTACTTTTTATAAGAATACCACAGACATCCAAACAGCCATCATTGGCTGCTACAATGGCATGCAAAAGCCCTTGTTGGAGGAATGGAAAATGTCTGAACTGAGGAGTGACAATACCATCATGGGAAATCCTGCCAGTAAATCCGTACCCAACCGCGATTTGAGTGATCTGGATCTTTTTATCCCCAACACTTCTCACCAAGGGATCTATAATTTTTGGATCAATACTTATGCCAATATCCGCAATGTAAACCTGATATTGCATAGCCTCAATGTAAATTATTCACCTTCCGCAGGTATCATGACCGCAGAGACAACAGAGGTACAAATCGCTGAAAAGGATAAAAAAGAACTTTCTGCTGAGGCTGCATTCATCAGGGCCTATCACTATTTCAATTTGGTAAGGCAATTTGGCGGAGTTTTTCTTGTACATGAACCTTTGTCTCCTTTTGATGCTACGGCAATGAACAGGGTATCAGCCGCAGAAATCTACAAACTGATCATCGCTGATTTGCTTTATGCCGCTACCAATGGTGCGTCAATAAAGTATGCTTCCATTCCTGCCACTTCACTGGGCCGTGTAAACAGCTGGACTGCAAAAGCCATGTTGGCAAAAGTCTACCTGACCTTGAACAGAAAAGCTGAAGCCATTCCTTTGTTAAATGATGTAATTGCCAACAGTGGATATGGCCTAATTGCTAACTATGGAGACGTATTCTCCATTTCAAATGAGATGAACAGGGAAATTTTATTCGCCATCAGGTACAAGGCCGGCGGTATAGGTCTTGGCTCTTCCTTTCCCAATGCTTTTGCACCTGAACTGAGCGGAACTGCGGTTATTATAGGTGATGGGGGTGGATTCAATACGCCCAGTGCTGACCTGAACCTTGGATATGCTGCAACTGATCTGCGGAAAGCCATCAGCATCGGCGAATATGGCAGCACCAAAGTACTGTTTCCCAAAAAAATGATTTCTCCTGTATCTATTGTGAACGATGCTGAGAATGACTGGATAGTGATGCGCTATGCTGACGTCTTGCTGATGCTTGCAGAGGCACAGGGAAATTCAGCAGCAAGTCTTTCTTTGATCAATCAAACCCGTAAAAGGGCAGGCTTGGCAGACTTGTTACCTGCTGCAGTCAATACTGTTGCCTTGTTTGAGAGAGAGCTCGCCAATGAAAGAAAATTAGAATTCGCATTTGAAAATGTCCGTTGGTATGACTTGCTCAGGTACAATACAACCATGACAACCATCACTGCAGAGCAAACGCTGAAAAATCACTACAGTGCAATCTATACTGCACATTATGGAAAATATCCCAGTCCCAGACCAACATTGGCACAAATCCAGGCCTATGTTACAAGAGATCGTTTGTTGTTGCCTATTCCACAGCGGGAAATTGACAACAATACCACTTTAAAAATCCTGCAGAATCCGGGATATTGATTAAATTAAAATTTGAAAAAATAACATGATGCGAAAGCCGGCATTGATCATCTCAACCATTCTTGCGTTTTTAGCCCTTGACCTTGTTGCACAGCAAGCAAAGAAGCCAAATATTCTTTTCATTGCTGTTGATGACCTGAAGCCCATCATGGGTTGTTATGGAAACAAGCTCATCAAAACACCGAACATAGACCGACTTGCCAAAATGGGTACGATGTTTTCCAATAACTATTGTCAACAGTTGGTATGTGGGCCTACCCGTGCCAGTTTGATGACGGGAATGAGACCCGACTATACAAAAGTATGGGACCTAAAAACACAGATGCGTGATATCAATCCTGATATCGTCACCTTGCCGCAATATTTGATTTCACAGGGCTATAATACCATGGGAACGGGTAAGATATTTCATCCCAGCAGTGCCATAAAAAAGATTGACCCTGTCTCTTGGAACACGCCTTACATGGAGCCGGAAGCCAGTGATTATGCCAATGGTCTGGGTAGCCCAGCCAACAGGCAGTACCAAAAGCCAGAGAACAAGGCTTTGTTTCTCGTCAAAAAGGAGAGGGTTCAAAGGGAGGATGATGATGAAATGCCTACCTCCATCAAAGGGCCTTCCATTGAAAATTATGACGTACCAGACAATGCCTACGAAGATGGTGTGATCACTTTGAAAGCCAAGGAACAGATGGTAAAGATGCACAAGGACCAGAAACCATTTTTTCTTGCAGTGGGTTACCACAAACCCCATTTGCCTTTTGTTGCCCCTAAGAAATATTGGGACCTCTACAACCGTGCAGACATGCCTTTGGCCAGCTTTCAGGAGCATGCCAGCAATGCACCTGAAATTGCCTATCACAAATCAGGTGAACTCAGAAACTATACCGATATTCCTGCCTTTGCCATGTTCAACGAGCCAGGGTTCCATCTGAGGTTAAAGACTGAAAAACAACTCGAATTGATCCACGGCTACTATGCTGCTGTATCTTATATGGACGCACAAGTGGGCATTTTGTTGAATACGCTGGATTCTTTGGGAACCCTGAACAATACCATCATTGTTTTGTGGGGTGATCATGGTTGGCATCTCGGTGATCATGATCTTTGGGAAAAGCATACAAACCTCGAACAGGCCACCCGCGCTCCATTGATCATTGCTGCACCTGGTATGAAACCCGGACCAAGCACTTCCTTGTCCGAGCATATTGATATTTTTCCAACCCTTTGTGACCTCGCATCAGTGCCGGTGCCAAAACATTTGCATGGCAAAAGCCTGAAGCCTGTCATGCAGAACAAAAAGGCTGCAGTGAATGAGTTTGCCATGAGCCAATACCCAAGAAAGCTCAGCAAAGAGGAGATGAAAAAGAAAAATTATACCAGCAATGCCATGATGGGATACAGCATGCGCACAGATAAATATCGGTATACCATCTGGATGAATGATTTTACTTCAAGCACTGCGTTCAGTGAAAACAAAGTATACGCTACAGAATTGTATGATTATGTTGCTGATCCACTCGAAAAGCACAACGTGGTTGATGACAAGACCTATGCAAAAGTGGCCACCGAATTGCGCAAGGAAATGATTGAGTTTTTTAAATCCCAAGAAAAAAAATAAATGAAGCTTACACACTATTTCTTTCTCTTTTTGCTTTTTGCGAATGGTTCCTTTGCCCAGAACAATAAGCCAAATATCATTTTTGTTTTGGCAGATGATCTGGGTATTGACGGCGTGAGTGCTTATGGAGCTGATTTTTTTAAAACACCCGTCATCGATAAGCTGGCGAAGGAAGGTATTCGCTATACGAATGCCTATACCGTGCCATTGTGCGGGCCATCCAGGGCTTTGATCCTGTCAGGAAGATATGGCTTTAGGACAGGTGCAGTGAATCAGGACATGACCGGCGAAATCAAGCCTTCTGCTGAGAACTTTATGCCAGCCATTTTGAAAAAGGCAGGATACACATCATCCATGATTGGCAAGTGGGGTCAACTGCCTTTGGGTCCTGCTGAATTTGGGTTCGATGACTATCTGCGGTTTTTTGGAAGTGGGTCTTTTTTTAATGAAGCAGGAAAGAAAGATAAATATGTTGTGAATGGGAAAGAAGCCGTGTTGAAGGATGGTGAGTACATGCCAGACCTGATGCATGACCACATGGTGAATTTTTTGGCAAAGCATAAAAAAGATCCGTTCTACCTGTACTATTCATTGTCACACGTGCATGGTGAGATCGTTGCAACGCCGGATACCAAGCCTGGCACTACTGATTACAAGGAACTCTATGCCGACAATGTTTCCTACATGGATAAACTTGTAGGAAAGCTGGTGCATACCCTGGATAGTTTGCAATTAAGGGAGAACACACTGATCGTATTTTTTGGCGACAATGGCACTGCAGGGCAGGCTGCAACGATTGGCAGGGTTCAAGGACAAAAACTCAGTGGTAAAAAGGGAACCATGCAGGAGTGTGGAAGCCTGGTGCCCATGATTGTCAACTGGCCCGGCATGATCAAGAAGCCAGGTGTTTCCAACAGCCTGATTGATGCTGCTGATTTTATTCCCACTTTTGCTGAAATTGCCGGCGCTCCACTTCCAACAAACAATGTATTGGATGGGGTTAGTTTTGCTTATCAGTTGAAAGGAGGCAAAGGAACTGCCAGGGAATGGATTTTTACAGGACTGGGCAAGGATTGGTATGTGCGTTCTGCGAACTGGAAATTGATGCGATCAGGTGATCTTTATGATATGCGGAAGGCGCCTTTTGAAGAGAAATTGGTTGTACTCGATGATAAAACAACCGTAGAGAAACAGAAACTCCAGGCGGTATTGGATAAGTTGAATCCTGCTGGCGGATTCCTTGATAATGGTGATGGCAGTGGTCGTCATGCAAACAAAACCAAAAACAAAGAGAAAAACCAGTGATGAGAAAATTATCATTCTTTTTTGGGTCATTGTTGCTTGTTTCAATTGCGCTTGATGCCCAGGAAAAAATATCCTTGACAGATCTGGTCACCATCGACTTCAATCAACTGGCAAAAAGCAAGGAGAGGATTCAAAAGAACGATGAGGAGTATGCAACTGCCTTTGATCAATTGAAGGTTGATGCTGAACGTGCACTGAGGTTCAAGCCTGTGAGCGTCATGAACAAAACAGATCTTCCTCCAAGCGGAGACAAGCATGATTACATGAGCATAGCGCCTTATTGGTGGCCCAATCCCAATGCAGTCAACGGCATTCCCTATATCAGAAGGGACGGTGAAATCAACCCTGAAGTAAAAAACTTTCCCGATAAAGTTGTATTGCCTGGTTTGAGTTCCAGCATTTACCACTTGGCCCTTGGTTATTATTTTACAGGTAAAGAGGCATACGCAGCGCATGCCACAAAGCTGATCAGGGTATGGTTTCTTGATGAGGCAACCAGGATGAACCCCAACCTTAAATACGCACAGTCTGTAAAGGGAGTTACTGAGGGTCGGGCAGAAGGGGTAATTGATACTCGACATTTCATGCACATCATGGATGGGATTCAATTGCTGAAGGCATCATCCGTTTGGACAGCCAAGGATCAGTCGGGAATGGATTCATGGGTGAAGGATTTTATTCAATGGTTAGGCTCAAGTACCATAGGAAAAGAAGAAATGAATGCTCCCAACAACCATGGTGTCTGGTATGATGCCCAGCTCCTGGCCTATGCGGGATTTTTGAGAGATACCAGCCTTGTAAAAACCATTTATAAAAGGGTGGTGAACAGGCTTGATAAGGAAATGGACAACCAGGGCTCTTTTCCATTGGAAATGAAAAGGACCACATCACTCCATTACTCTGTCTTTATTTTGAATGCCTACAGCAGCCTGGCCACTCGCTTTCAACAACTTGGGCTGGATCTCTGGCAAGCCAAAACAGCATCAGGAAAATCCCTGAAAAAGGGCTTTGACTTTATCTTGCCGTATTTGCTTAAAAAGCAAGAATGGACAAGTCCTCAAATCAATGCATTCAAGCAGGTAGAATCCCTGCCATTGCTGAAAAAAGCTACTGCCCAGTATGGTTGTGCCAGCTGTTTAGATGAAATCAAGCGGCTGGCTGGGGCCTCCTATCCAGCTTTGTTGATGATGCTCTTGTAAAAACCCCCTTAATTTTTGTTAGGAAAAATACATTGCTTACTTTTGCCACCCAAAATCATCCTTGGCGAGGTAGCTCAGGTGGTTAGAGCGTCGGATTCATAACCCGAAGGTCTCGGGTTCAACTCCCGATCTCGCTACATAGTGGGAATTGGCTATTAACAAAGGCTGATTCCCACTTTCTTTTTTATCACAACTCGTTGAAAACGTA
>JAJTFY010000086.1 GCA_021299175.1 Chitinophagaceae bacterium | reverse complement strand
TGAAAAAATCAAGTCAGCAGTAGCCTCATTTGCTGGAGTCAAAAGAAGGTTTGAATACATTCTGAGGACCCCTTCGATTGTCTATATTGACGACTATGCGCATCATCCTGAAGAGCTGAGGGCTTTGATTACAGGAGCAAAGGCCATGTATCCCTCAAAGAAATGCACCATCATTTTTCAGCCGCATCTTTTTACCCGCACCAGAGACCTGGCTGATGGTTTTGCTGCAAGCCTTGATCTTGCTGATGAAATTGTCTTGTTGCCCATTTATCCGGCAAGGGAACTTCCCATTGAGGGCGTGAGCAGTGAAATGATCATGCAGCGGATGAAGGGTAAAGTTGTGTTGAAAAATAAAAATGAATTGGAAGACTTGGTGCTTGATATGCAACCTGAACTGCTGTTGACAGCCGGGGCAGGTGATATTGATACCATGATTGAACCACTCAAAAACACCATGATCAACAGATGAAAATCAAGATGAACATAGTGTATAAAGTTTTGACCATACTCATGTGGACTGCTATCAGCGCAGGTTTGATGGTATTGCTGGTGAGTGCAGTCAGAAAGGAACGTACAATGGTTTGCAAAGCAGTACAGGTTGAATTTATCGACAAGAAACCTTTCAGGATGCTGGATGAATCGGAAATCATAGCTACGCTTTGGCCAGATGCGAAGAAAGCGTTTCCACAGGGGAAAAAACTTGTAGCGATTAATTTATATGCATTGGAGCGACAGTTGGAGAAAAACCCCTGGATTTTCTCTGCAGACATGTTCTTTGACCAGCATCATGTATTGCACATCAATGTGCAGCAGAGAACTCCTCTTGCAAGGTTGTTTACACCTGAAGGCAGTTCAGTGTACATGGATGAAAACTTCACTGTGCTTCCAGTAAAGATGAATGATGCAGTATCACTTCCGGTATTCAGTAATTTTTACATAAGCCCTGCAGGGGCAAACGCTCAAGACAGTTCGGTGATGAAGCGCATCACTGGTTTGGCCGAATTCATCCTTGCTGATCCTTTTTGGATGGCACAGATTGAGCAAGTCAACATCAATGCTGATCAGAGTTTTGAACTGGTTACCCAGGTGGGAGATCAAGTTATCCGTTTGGGCAACCGCAGCGATTGGGCTGCCATGCTTGATAAACTCAAACTGGTTTACCGACGCATCAGCAATGAGAATGGATGGACCAAATATTCCACCATTGATCTTCAATTCAAAGATCAGGTTGTATGTATCAAAGGCAATGGACTTTACCAAGTTCCTGACAGCATAGCACAAATGGATTCTCTCAAGGCTGTTTCAATTACAGACAGCTCAATCAACATAAAAAATAACGTACAGACAATAACCCCAGTAAAAAGTAAGCTATGACAAATGAACAACCCATTATTGTAGGCCTTGACATTGGCACCACCAAAATCGCTGCTATTGCTGGCAGAAAAAATGAATTCGGGAAATTGGAAATCCTGGGTTTTGGATTGGCCAACAGCAATGGCGTGCAACATGGTATGGTCCTGAACATTGATCAAACCATCAAGGCCATTGAAACTGCCTTGAAGAACTGTTATGAATCCAATCCTGGATTGGAGATCAACGAAGTGTATGTTGGTATTGCCGGCCATCATATCAAGAGTCTTCAGACCCGGGGAGACATTGTGAGGCATTCAACAGATGATGAGATCAAACAATTGGAAATCGATCAGCTTATTGCTGACCAATATAAAACCTATATCCCTGCAGGGGATCAGATCATTGATGTCATCCCACAGGAATACACGGTTGATAATATTCCCAATATCGTAGACCCGATCGGATACACTGGGGTAAAGATCGGCGCGAATTTCCATATCATTACCGGTGACCGCAATGCCATCCGCAACATCAACAGAAGTGTTGAAAAGGCAGGATTGAAAGTAAAGGACCTGATGCTTCAGCCACTGGCTTCTTCTGCGGCAGTCATGAGTGAGCAAGACGTTGAAGCGGGTATTGCCATCCTGGACATTGGTGGTGGCACCACCGACCTTGCCGTTTTTTATGAAGGCATTCTCAAGCATACTGCCGTGATTCCTTTTGGTGGAGAGAACATCACCAATGACATCAAAATGGGATTGGGCGTATTGAAAACCCAAGCAGAGCTCATGAAAGTGCAATATGGCAGTGCACTGTCTGAAGCTGCACAAAACAATGCCTTCATCAAAATACCTGGATTAAGAGGCCTTCCATCCCGCGAGATCAGTGTAAAAAATCTTGCTTCCATTATTCAGGCCCGAATGAGTGAAATACTTGCTTTTGTTACGTTTCACCTCAAGCAGGTTGGGATGGACAACAAAATGATGAATGGTGGAATTGTATTGACTGGTGGTGGATCACAACTAAAACACCTGATACAACTCACTGAATATGCAACAGGATTGAATGCGCGCATTGGTTATCCGAATGAACACCTTGCATCCAACCATATTTCAGAATTGGAGAAGCCGATGTATTCAACCTGTATAGGCCTGATTTTGAAGGGCTATAGTGTGTATGAGAACAATCAGAACAGGTTGTATCCTGAGCAACGCCGCACTCCGTTGAGGCCTCCTGTACAAGTAGAAGAACAAGCTACACCTGAAATAGTGATCAAGGCCATCCCTGTTAAAGAGAGAAAAACCCTGAAAGGATTCATGGACAGCATCAAGGGCGGTCTGATTGATCTCTTCAAGGAAGATGGAGACAGCGCACTTTGACGAATCTTTCAAAAACCCAAATCAGATCCAATATAACATAACCCATAACCATTAAATTCTAACAAAATGATTCAATTCGATTTACCCAATGAGCAGTCATCCATCATCAAAGTAATTGGTGTTGGCGGTGGTGGAAGCAATGCCGTCAACTATATGCACAGCCTTGGTATTGATGGCGTGGATTTCATTGTCTGCAACACTGATGCACAAGCATTGGCATTGAGTAAGGTGCCCAATAAAATCCAGTTGGGCCCATCGCTCACGCAGGGATTGGGTGCAGGCGCAAATCCTGAAATCGGAAGGCAGGCAACCGAAGAAAGTTTAGACGAGATCCGCCGTATTTTGGAAGTGAACACCAAGATGGCCTTTGTAACGGCAGGCATGGGTGGTGGAACAGGAACCGGTGGCGCACCTATCATCTCCAAGATCTGCAAAGACATGGGTATTCTGACCGTAGGCATCATCACCACTCCTTTCTCCTATGAAGGAAAGAAAAGGGCGCTGCACGCTGATAGCGGGATCCAGCAAATGAAATCTCAGGTTGATACCTTGTTGGTCATCAGCAATGATAAATTAAGGCATCAATTCGGAAACCTGACCATGAGTGCTGCATTGTCAACAGCAGATAATGTGTTGGCTACTGCTGCAAAATGTATCACCGATGTAATCAATACAACTGGCCAGATCAATGTGGATTTTGCAGACGTGTGTACAGTCATGAGGAATGGTGGCGTCGCCATTTTGGGAAGTGCCCGTGCACAAGGGGAAGACAGGGCACAGGTGGCCATCCAACAGGCATTGAATTCACCTTTGCTTAATGATAGCGATATCAAGGGTGCCAAATGGGTATTGATCAACATCAACTCTCGTATGGGCGTCAATGAATTTACCATGGATGAAGTGGAAACCATTCAAGAGTATTTGCTTACGCAAGCGGGTCCAGACGCTGATGTGATTCTGGGTCTTGGCTATGATGAATCATTGGGTGAGGAAATCAGCATCACCATCATTGCCACAGGATTTGAACAGAAGTCACCATTTGGTGAAGAAAAACCAGAAATAAGGCAAGAGCCCAAGGATGAAAAAATCATGTTTACTTTAGATGTCACCCCACAGCCTAAAGCAGAAATGATCAATATGGTTCCCGTTCAGGAATTGGCAGAAGTAAAAACGGAATTGCCAGAAATAGAGGAGCCAGTGGCCATGCAAGAGGAACAGGAAGAAGAACCTGTTGTCGAGCACATTGAACTTAAGTCCGAATATGCTCCAACACTGGTAATCGAATCAACAACAGTTGTTGAAGAAACCATTCTATTGCAGGAAACAGTTGCTCAAGTTGAAGAGCCAGTTTTTGTTGAAGAGGAAGGTCCCATTGTTTTTGAACTGGATCTTACCATCAAAGAATCACCGGTGATGGCTGAAACAGTTGCTTCCCCTGATATGGCAGTTGTTGAAGAGCAAAAGCAAGAAGAAATCAAACCTGCTGTTGTAGCACCTGTTGCCAGCAATGCCCTGGATTCTTTTCTCAAGAGACCAGCCAATATTTATGCAGATGAGGTAAATGCAGAAAGCCAACCTACAGCTCAGGTATCTGAACCTGAAATGCCGGAAGTTCATTCCTCGTCCATCGAGCTTGTTGAAAAAGTAGAAATGGAAGCAGACCATTCACCTGAACTCTCAACCCTCAACCCTCAACCTTCAACCCATAATCCACAACCCAGCCAGGAATTGAAAGAAGTCGAGGAGCCATTTGAAATGATCTATCATGAGGAATCCTTGCCAAAGGCTGTAGTTGAAGAAGAACCCAATTTGAGCAGTGCTTTTGTTCAGGAGATTGCTGCATTGGATGAGGCAGAGGTGCAGAAAGCCAGGGCAGCGGAAAGATTGCAGAAGTTGAGGAACCTTTCTTTCAATTTCAGTGCCGCTGACCCCAACAATGAGTATGAGAGCATTCCAGCCTACGTCAGGCAAAATCTCCAGGTACACAATACCACCCTGGCTTCAGTTGAGAAATTTTACAGCAGTTACGCGGTAGGAACTGATGAAAACAACGTAACCCAGATCAGCACAATCAATACTTTCCTTGAAGGAAAGAAACCAGATTGATGAGAAACCTTTGTTTACCCCAGGCCCCGGATATCTATCTGGGGCTTTTTTTATTATTTGATCCATACAATTCTTTTGTTTCACCGTAATTTTGCAAAAAATACTGCCATGCCAACCGTTTTGATTACAGGAGGAACAGGAATGATCGGTACCGCACTGAGCAGGCACCTGCTCAACCAGGGATATGATGTGATCATCCTTTCCAGAAACCCTGTGGAGACGGCTTCTGTGTACAAGACCAGTTCTTCTCAAAACAGTTTCAGGCCAAGCGGAAATATTTTTTATGCCAAGTGGGATACCGAGAAGAAAATGATTGATCCGCAGGCGATTGCAAAAGCTGACCATATTGTGCATCTGGCAGGAGAGGGCGTGGCAAAGAAAAGATGGACAAAAAAGCGCAAGGAAGAGATCAGGCTAAGCCGGACCCGATCAAGTGAGTTGTTGTTCAGCTGCCTTTCTTCTCAGCCCAACAAAGTCAAGTCTGTGATCAGCGCCTCTGCCATTGGATGGTACGGTCCTGATCATGGAAAAGTATTCACAGAAGCAGACCCATCCGCCAATGATTTTCTTGGTCAAACATGCAAGGCTTGGGAAGAGAGCATAGACAAGGTGCAGGCACTGGATAAAAGACTGGTCAAGTTGAGGCTTGGTATTGCCTTGAGCAATGAGGGCGGTGCATTGGCGGAATTCAAAAAGCCTGCACGGTTTGGTGTTGCTGCAGTATTGGGATCTGGTGATCAGGTAACCAGCTGGATTCACATTGATGATTTGTGCAGGGCATTTATTCATGCCATTGAAACTCCCGAAATGACTGGCGTATACAACCTTGTCGCTCCACAACCCGCCACCAACCGCGAGTTGACACTGCTGATTGCCAACGCCATGAATGGACATTTTTTCATTCCCTTCAAGGTGCCTGCTTTTCTCCTGAAATTGATCATGGGTGAGATGAGCATAGAAGTCCTCAAAAGCACAACGGTTGATTCGGGTAAATTGCAACGCACCGGATTCAATTTTATTTATACCAATATCCATTCAGCGATAAAACACCTCATTGGATAGGTTTATATCCTGAAGAGGCTCACTGTATCATTATTGATTTCTAAAGCATAGGTTTGACCGATCGCAATGGCTACGTTTTCTTTTTCATGGCTGATGGGGAAGCCAAAGCAGGTGGGATACTTGTATTCCTTCACCGCTTCGGCGATGATTTCATAAGCAGTTTTCCCAAACGGCCTTTCTGTATCCTTGTTGTCAGAAAAACCACCTACAATCAGGGCCTTGAGCTTTTTCAGTTTCCCGGCCCGTTTCAATTGCAACATCATCCTGTCAATGTTGTACAGTTGTTCCCCGATATCTTCAATGAACAGGATCTTTCCATCGGTATGGTATTCGGCATTGCTTCCGATGGAATGGGCCATCAGGCAAAGGTTCCCACCAATCACAGGAGCCTTGACCTTGCCGGTTCTGTTGAATGGATGTGGTATTGAATTGTATTGAACCGGCTTTCCTTCCAGGCAGTCTTTCAATGAAAACGTGAACCTGTCTTCACCATTGCCGTTGTTGAAAGCACCCGCCATGGGCCCATGGATGCTGGCAATTCCGAGTTTTTCATGCATGTATCCATGCAACACGGTTATGTCGCTGAATCCGATGATCCATTTTGGATTTTTTTTGAAGGCTTTCCAATCGATGCCATCCAGGATCCGCGTGGTACCATATCCACCCCGTCCACAGAGGATTGCATCGATGTTTGGGTCATCGATGAATTGCTGGAGGTCTTGCAGTCGCTCTTCATCCGTTCCGGAGAAATAATTTTTCGATTTGCCGCCAACCGTCTTTCCCCTCACCACCTTGTATCCCCATTTTTTCAGGGTCTGTATGCAGGCCTTGGCTCTTTCTGCCGGCATAAAGCCCGCTGGGCAAACAATCGCAATGGTATCACCCGGTTGGAGGTATG
>JAJTFY010000085.1 GCA_021299175.1 Chitinophagaceae bacterium | reverse complement strand
GTTGAGAATCTTTATGATATCCAAGATTTATTCGTTTATTAAAAATTATTACTTGAAACGAAGTTGAAGGTTAAGTTTGAAATATAAATTGCCATCTCGCTCTTTGTATATTTTCCCAAATCCATGGCGACTACTTGAAGGTGTATCGAACTTAGTATTATTATATAGATAGTTTTTAAATGATTCAAGGTCGACAACGTGAAATCCATGGAGATGTCCATTTTCATCTACAACAATAGTTCCATTTGATGTGTATTCACCATTCCATTTTTTTCCAGGGAAAAATCCACATGTATAGTCAAGCAAAAGCTTTTTTGTTTTATGAACTAACATTTCAATACCCTCTTGTCCTATCTTTTTTGCTAAAGTTCCATCATTAACTATAAATTTTAATGCGGAATCGATAGAGGACTTTCCTTTACTGAAATAAGTCAATAATAACTCGCCTAAAATTATCGGCATTTGAGAATCAACCATAGCGAGGTTATAATTCATTACATCCTTTTCTGCTTTAAAGAACTCAATTTTACCGCCAGTTTCTGTAATGAATTGTAATCTGTCTTTAATTTTTTTGGAGCCTTCAATTGCATTAACCTCATCAATTAATTCATGATTAAAATTAGAAACAGAATAGATGAAGTTGGTATTTGATGAGGCATTTAATAGAGTTGGCTTAGCTCCTAATAATCCCTTAATTCCCAAACCTTCATCCTTTTTCTTTAATCCCAAATAGTCAAAGTCTAATAAAATATCAGCTTTTTGAAAGCTAGAACCTCCTTTTTCAAATTGCACACCCAATTCTGATTCCAAAAGAGAAAACTCAGGTATTTCGAAAGTGCCTGACGCATTTAAAATAGCTTTTCTTAATTTTTCTAATCTTTGTTTTGGGAAAATTTCATCTGTTTTAAACCTAATTTCCTTTTGAGTAATTTTATTTTTTAAAATAAATGTATCTCCTTCGAATATGATGAAATCAAATTTGATATTATGATTTGTTACGCGCTCAACTTGCAAATAACTTTTTGTATTTAAGAGATTTTCATCAGATAGGTATATTTTTTTTTCAGTAATTATCTTAATGAATGCATATGGCTCTGCCCATTCACCTTTATTTAGTCTTCCCATATTATTATTTGTTTTAGAGGATAAGCTTTCCATATAATTTACCATTGCCCCTCCCACGATTCTAATTGCATCTACAGCAACACTATTTCCAAGTTGTTTCATGGCTTGAACATTATTTACTGGAAATACAAAATCATCAGGAAATCCTTGCATTTTTTTTCCTTCTTCGGGTCCGATGCGAAACACTTTTCCATCAACATAATATGAGTCCCAGTTTCTTCTGTCGTTTATATCCGAACCCCTTCCTCCAACACGAAGTGTAAAGCCTATTACTCTGTCGCACTTTCCTCCTAGAACCTTACTCATATTATATTTTAAAGGAGTAGGGTTTGGAAAAGAAAATCCCATCCCCAACTCATTATCGTCTCTAAATCCTATTATAAAAGTTCTTGGTCTATGCTGTGGTAAACCATAGTCTGAAGCTTTGACTATTTTGTAATGCACTGAATAGCCGAGATGATTTCTTAGGATATCTAAAATTACTTTTAGGGTATTCCCGTTATCATGTGTCGAAAGACCTCTTACATTTTCCAAAAAGAATGCTCTGGGTTTTTTTGCTTCAATAATTTCAGCGATATTAAAAAAAAGATTCCCTCTCTCTGAGCTATGATTATCATCAAATCCTCTCTTGTATCCTGCTTGGCTAAATGGTTGGCAAGGGAAACCTGCACACAAAACATCAAAATCTGGGATTTCTTCAGGTGCTATTTTTCTAATATCATCATTGAATAAATTACTTTCGAATAGTTCAGGGGAAATTTTTTTATGATTTTCTTCATATGTTTTACGGGCAAATGAATCTATTTCAGATGCAAACACACATTTTCCTCCTAGGCTATGCATGGCCAAATGAAAACCACCAATTCCCGCGAATAAATCTATAAAAGTGAATCTATGCTCCATACAACCAATTAGTATTTTTAGGAATATCCAAAGTGCATTATAACAAAAATTATGAATGATTTATCTATAAACTTTCGATTCCTGTTCCAAATCTTAATTTAAACTGCAAGATTTACTGCACTTATTATCCTTGTAGACAGAAAAAAAGGTCAATTCTTTAGTTTTTTACACTTAGAATCAACCTCTTGGTAGTCCCGACAGGAATCGAACCTGTATCTAAAGTTTAGGAAACTTCTATTCTATCCATTGAACTACGGGACCAGCCTTCCTGCTAGATGCAGGGGCAGCAAAATTACTCAATATATTTTTTTAACAAAGCTTATTTTCATTTTAGTTTTAATTTGAAGTGCAATTTGTAGCTAAAATCGATTTTCAAGCCTAATCTGAATGAAATTCACGCTAAAGCTTTCTTTAACACTGTTTGTTTTGACATTCTGTTTGATGCATTCGTTTGGTCAGCAATACCAGGCGGTACATGGCTCCAACTATGCCGGTAGCCTCGGTGTAATGAACAATCCTGCATCGGCCCTTTCCTCACCATTGCCCTGGGACATCACTCTTTTCGGGCTTCAGCTCAAAAACAGTACCAATTTTTTCTACATCGAAAAATACGACCCCACAGGCAAGAATCCACAATTGGCGGCCTGGCTTCAGAATGGCGAGTATAAAAGAAGGTTGAATACCCAGTTTAACTTGAACCTGTTGAATGCACGACTCAGAACATCCAACAGGTCGGCTATTTCCGTTGGCATGAATGTCCGATCAGCTTCTCTGGGTGGTTCATCAACCTATAATTTTATTGACACCATTCTTGAGCCCAATACGTTTTTGAAAGTCAACATGCAGAACCAGCCACTTGATGCATTTGTCAGGAGCAGTACCTGGGCAGAGGCCTTTGGTAGCCTGGCCTTGAACCTGGTAGACAAGAAGCTTTTCATTTGGAATGCAGGGGTCACCATCAAAGCCAACATGGGCCTTGCCGGTATTCATGCTGCCATCACCAATGGTCAATTCAAAGAATATGTACGACCAATTTTTAATGTATACGAAGTAACTACCGTAGACCTGAAGCATGGATATTCTGCCAATCTTGATTTTTGGGATCCAGCGGCCAGTACGAAATCCAATCTAAAGCGCTATTTCGACCAATCCAGGCGCGGAGGGTCAATAGACCTGGGCATGGAGTGGATTATCAAAGACCAACAACAGATAGAACTCTTCAATAACAGGAGCCAATACAATTATACCTGGAAGTTTGGATTGTCACTGCTCGACCTTGGCTATGCAAAATATACACATGGAGTTGAGTCCGTGAGCACTTCAGGGGTGAAGCCCAATGTCAATGGTATTACGCTGGCCAGAAAATTTGACTCTACCATTACAGGACTTGATGTTCTGAATGATTCTATCCAGACAGTAGTAGGCCAGTTCAATAGAATGACAGGTGATTTCAGGATCAGTCATCCCACAAGGCTGGTGTTGAATGTCGACAGGCAAATTACAGACCTGATCTATATCAATGCAGAATTGTCCATCCCGATCAAAGCCCTACCAGCAGACAAATACTTCCAGACACAAGACTTCAATCTTTTGACCATTACACCCAGGAGGGAATCTCAAAAATATGGGGTCTATTTGCCTTTGTCTATCACAAGGGAAGGAAGTTTTTGGATTGGTGCGGCGGTAAAAGCAGGTCCTGTTTTATTTGGATTCCACCGTGTGCCAATTGGAACCAAGACTTCTTATCAAAATGGGGGCGCCTATCTTGCCTACACCATCAGCCCCAGCGAAAAACTCAGGAAGCCCAAAGGAAAGGTCATTAAATGCCCTAAGTAGCTTAGCTGAGGATGCTCTTGATCACATTTCCATGAACATCAGTCAGCCTGAACCGCCTTCCCTGAAACTTATAAACAAGCTGCTCATGATCAATGCCCATGAGGTGCAACATGGTTGCCTGAAAATCATGCACATGCACAGGGTCTTTGATGATATTGTAACCGAAATCATCCGTCATTCCATGGCTGTAACCAGCCTTTACACCTGCGCCTGCCATCCACATGCTGAAGCATTTGGGATGATGGTCTCGCCCGTATCCATCCTTTGTCAATTTCCCCTGAGAGTAAACGGTTCTGCCGAATTCACCTCCCCAAACAACCAATGTATCTTCCAGCATACCCCTTCTTTTGAGATCTGTGACGAGTGCTGCTGTTGGCCGGTCAATCTGTGAGCACTGATGGCGAATTCCCTGAGGAAGGTTTCCGTGGTTGTCCCAACCCTGGTGGTAGAGTTGCACAAAACGCACATCTTTTTCCAGGAGTTTTCTTGCCAAAATACAATTGGCGGCATAGCTTCCATTCTCCCGGCTGTCTGGACCGTACAGGTCAAAAACTTCATTGGTTTCATCACTGGTGTCCATTACTTCGGGTACCGAGGTTTGCATCCTGTACGCCATTTCATATTGAGCTATCCTGGCATTGACCTCTGGGTCGCTCCAAGCCTCATTCTGGACTTCATTCAACTGTTGAAGGTAGCCAAGCATCTCTTTCCTGTCGGCTCCATCATAGCCCTCAGGATCCTTCAGGAAAAGCACAGGATCCTTGCCAGACCTGAACTGAACACCCTGGTGTTCGGAAGGAAGAAAACCATTTCCCCAAAGCCTCGCATAGAGCGGCTGGTCTTTGGAGGCATTTTTTGAAATCAATACAATGAATGCCGGCAGGTTCTTGTTTTCAGAGCCCAGTCCATAGCTCAGCCAGGAACCGATCGAAGGCCTGCCAGGCAGTTGATGCCCCGTCTGAAAAAAAGTAATCGCTGGGTCATGGTTGATCTGTTCTGTATACATCGACCTGATCAGGCAAAGTTCATCCACTACCTGTGAGGTGTAAGGCAGTAGCTCGCTCACCCAGGTGCCACTTTTTCCGTGTTGTTTGAAATCATACAATGAGGGCACCACAGGAAGTGAAGACTGGTTTGCACTCATTCCCGTCAGCCGCTGGCCTTTGCGGATGGAGTCAGGCAGTTCGGTGCCAAAAAGATCACGGAGTTTGGGCTTGTAGTCAAATGTTTCAAATTGGGAAGGACCGCCAGCCATGAAAAGGAATACCACCCTTTTTGCTTTCGGGGCGATGGTGGGTAAGGCAGACATGATCCGATCTTCCATCGTAGCGCCGACAGTACTCAAGGGGGAGATGAGTTGCTGAAGAGCAACCGCGCCCATGCCCATGGCGGTCTTGTTCAAAAAATTTCTGCGGTCAATGCTCTGATAAAGCCCCTTTAGGTCTGCTGCACCAAGTCTTTTTTCTGCGTGATGATGGCCCATGGGTTTATCGTTTGGTTATTGAAGCATCTGAATTCATGATGGTGCTGGCCACTACGGCATTCGCGGCAACCAATGCCTTGTCTACCTGGGCATTGACTTTATAGAGCCCGGCGGATAACCAGCCTTTTGTTTTTTCAGGGTTCATCCTGAACTTGTCCAACTCCTGTTTGTACAAAGCTTTCAAGATATTCAACTCTTTGGGGGAAGGGTTTCTTCCGGTTAGTTTTCGGTACGTTTTTGTGATGGCGATATCCTGGTCTGATTCCTTGCTCATGGCCTCACCCAATACTTTTGATGCTTCGATATAGGTAGGGTCATTCAACAGGACCAGGGATTGCAGGGGTGTATTGGTTTTTTGTCTGCGCGACAAACAAGAGCTTCTTTCTGAGGCATCAAAAGTAGCCATGGTTGGGTTGGGAACAGTTCTTTTGGCAATGATGTAAAGGCTTCTTCTGTACACGGCATCTGTGCTGTCAGCCACATACGTAGAACTGTTGATCTCCCACAATCCGGCCGGTTGGTAAGGCCTGATGCTGGGCCCTCCGATTTTTTTGTTGATCAGCCCGCTGGCTGTCAGCACATTGTCCCGCATCATTTCAGCTGTAAGCCTGTTGGCGGGCCCTCTGCCCAATAGCCTGTTCTCAGGATCCAGTTCTCTCAGTGCAGGAGACGCATAAGAATCTTGCTTATAGGTCGAAGACATGACCATCAGCTTGACCATTTTTTTCATGTCCCAGCCTGATTCCTGAAGCTCCACCGCAAGCCAGTCCAGCAGGGCAGGATTGCTCGGAAGCTCACCCTGGTTGCCAAAATCTTCGCTGGTTTTTACAATACCAATTCCAAAAAATTGCTGCCATAACCTGTTCACTACTACCCTTGAGGTAAGTGGATGGTTTTCATTGGTCAACCATTTTGCCAAGCCCAAGCGGTTTTTGGGATAGGAAGCAGGAAAGGGGAGTATATCGGAAGGAGTATTGGCAAATACCGGGGCGCCAGGCTGGTCGTATTGTCCGCGGTTGAGGATGGTTGTTTTTTTGGGTATGGCCATCTCTTCCATCACCATGATCTGTTTGACCTTTGCCAAGGAGTCATTGAGGTTTCTTCGCAATTTTTTCAATTCATCCAGAGATGCTTGCACCGAGGGTGCGACAGCCATGGTATAATATTCAGCCAACAAATCCTTTTCTGTTGCACTGAGCTGTTCTTTTGTTTTTTCTTTCAACTGGCTCCAACTGTTTTTATTGGCCAGTATGCCCAACTCAAAAGTTGTCAAGAGCCTGTTGTACACGGCAACATCATCCACCCTTCCTCCCTTGAAACCCACGCCACGCCACCATCCGCCAATTTGCAAGCCGGGTTCTTTTTTTCTGTTGAACAGGATATCCTTGTAGAGTTTATCGATGACCACCGTCATGGGCAGCTGCTCTCCGTTCTGGTGAAGGTTGAATCCGGATGCCTTAGAAGATCCATCATAGGTGAGGCTTAATTGAATCCATTTTTCTCTGGGCACATCCACCCTTCATTTTTGTGGAAGATGACGCCTTCTTTCATGTCTTTGGGAATCCAAACCCACATCCCGATTGTGAATGGTTCTGCACTGCTGAAAACACCTGCAGGACTAAGATCCAGGTATACGTCGCCATTGAGTGAAATCACCTGCGCGCCTCGTCCGGAACTGAATGAAGGTTTGTCTCCTCCTGCACCTGCTTCATGCTTCATTTCCCCTTTCTGTGCAGTATCCATTTTGTTGACCAGGTTGCCGTCCAGTTCAAAAAAAGCATTCAATCCTTTTTGAGGGATGATTTCATTGGCAAGCGCCTGGTAAGATCCATTGTTGATCCATGAGTTGAAGCCTTCAACAGCATTGGCTTTTTGAAGAGATGTTTGTTTTTCTGCTTCAGCAATTTTTCCTTTCATGGCAAGGATGACTTGCTCCTGCTGCTCAGTGGGCAACAACAAGGTAGGCGTCGGTAAATCATCATTCCATGCGATTTGTCCTGCTTCAGCCACATTGTTGAAAAAGCTGAACATCTCATAATAATTCTTCTGCGAAACAGGATCATACTTGTGGTCATGGCAGCGGGCACATCCAACAGAAAGGGCCATGAAGGCATCACCCATGGTATTGGTGCGGTCCATCACGTATTCGGTCTGGTATTCCAATTCAACGATTCCGCCCTCCATGTTCTGTTGATGGTTCCTGTTGAAGGCAGTGGCGATCAACATGTCACGCGTTGGGTTGGGCAACAGGTCACCAGCCAATTGCTGGTGGATGAAC
>JAJTFY010000013.1 GCA_021299175.1 Chitinophagaceae bacterium | reverse complement strand
CTGGATGGTTCTGAAACCATCATCAGCTGTGCATCTTGTACCACCAACTGTCTGGCGCCAATGGCCAAGGTTTTGGAAGAGCAATTCGGTATCCTGACTGGTCTCATGACTACTGTTCATGCCTATACCAATGACCAGAATACACAGGATGCACCTCATCCAAAGAATGACCTCCGCAGGGCCCGTGCAGCTGCACAGAACATCGTTCCCAACAGCACTGGTGCTGCAAAAGCCATCGGCCTTGTACTCCCTTCACTGAAAGGAAAGCTGGACGGTACTGCACAGCGTGTTCCTACCCTCACCGGTTCATTGACTGAGTTGACTGTATTGTTGGCTAAAAAGACCACCACAGAAGAAATCAACGCTGCCATGAAAGCAGCTGCCAACGAAAGCTATGGCTACACTGAAGATGAAATCGTTTCTGGTGATGTTGTTGGCATTCGTTTTGGTTCTTTGTTTGACGCCACACAGACCAAAGTACAAACCGTTGGAGACCATCAAATGGTGAGAACAGTAAGCTGGTATGACAACGAGATGAGCTATGTGAGTCAGCTTGTTCGCACCGTTCATTATTTTGCACAATTGATATCCAAGTAATTCAATCCAATCATACAACCCGGCAGCAGATCCTGCCGGGTTTCTTTTTTTAAAAACAGCTACCGCATGAGCAAATTCAGCCAATTCAATTTTGGAGGCAAAAAAGCCCTTGTCCGCGTTGACTTCAACGTTCCCCTCAATGAAAATTTCCAGATTACGGATGACACACGCATGCGTGCTGCCATCCCCACGTGCCAGAAAGTATTACAGGACGGTGGATCTGTGATTCTGATGAGCCATTTTGGAAGACCAAAAGATGGTCCAGATAAAAAATATTCTTTGATTCATCTTGTCTCTCATTTGCAAAAACTGCTGGGAGACAAACCTGAAGTCTTTTTTGCTGCAGATTGCATAGGAGAAGCGGCAGTTAGTGCTGCGGCATTGCTCCAAAAAGGTGATGTATTGTTGCTGGAAAACCTCCGCTTCCACAAAGAAGAGGAAAAGGGCGACATGGGATTTGCTGAGCAATTGAGCAAATTGGGGGATGTATACATTAATGATGCATTTGGTACCGCACACAGGGCCCATGCCTCTACAGCCATTGTTGCAGATTTTTTTGACGGAGACAAGAAAATGTTTGGTCTTCTTATGGAAGGGGAAGTTTCCAGTGCGGAAAAAGTATTACTCCAATCTGAGAAGCCTTTCACCGCCATCATCGGCGGTGCCAAGGTATCGGATAAAATTTTGATCATCGAAAATTTGCTTGAAAAAGCCACCGACATCATCATTGGTGGAGGAATGGCCTATACTTTCTGGAAAGCACAGGGAAAAGACATTGGAAATTCCCTTTGTGAAGATGACCGCCTCAGCCTTGCCTCAGCACTTCTTGAAAAAGCCAAGGCCAAAAGCGTAAATATTCATTTGCCAATCGACAGCACCATTGCAGACAAGTTTGCGGCAGACGCCAACACTTCCAACTGTAACAGTGGTGAAATCCCTGCAGGATGGATGGGCCTGGACATTGGCACCCAAGCCAGGACAGATTTCAGTGAGGTGATCCTGCGAAGCAAGACCATCTTGTGGAATGGCCCCATGGGCGTCTTTGAAATGGAGAAATTCCAGGCTGGCACCAAGACCATTGCTGAGGCAGTGGCAGCAGCCACCCAAAAAGGAGCTTTCTCCCTGGTGGGCGGCGGTGATAGCGTTGCAGCCGTCAACCAATTCGGATTCAACGACAAGGTCAGCTATGTATCCACCGGCGGTGGTGCCATGCTGGAATTTTTTGAAGGAAAAGAATTACCAGGCATTGCCGCCATCCATAAATGATCATTTAACAGAAATTGGCAAAATCGGATGCAACCTTTTATCCAATTCAGCTATCTTTAAGCATTAACCTAATTAAAAATAAAAATGAGCACGCGTAACATTGTTCTTATCGTCATCGGAGGCCTTATTCTTTTGCTGGGTGGTTGTGGCTGCAGCGGCTACAACGGACTTGTTCAAATGGACCAGAATGTAAAAGGCAAGTGGGCCAACGTAGAAAGTGATTATCAAAGAAGATCTGACCTGATTCCCAATTTGGTGAATACCGTTAAAGGAGCAGCAGACTTCGAGAAAAGTACTCTTGAAGCTGTTGTCAATGCAAGGGCACAAGCTACCCAAACCAAGATTGATGTAACCAACCTCAGCCCTGAAAAAGTTGCTGAATTCCAAAAGGCCCAAAGCCAGTTGAGTGGTGCGATTGGAAGGTTGTTGGTCACCATGGAAAAATATCCTGAACTGAAGGCTACAGACGCTTTCAGAGACCTTCAGGCCCAACTGGAAGGAACGGAAAACCGTATCAAGGTTTCAAGGAATGATTTCAACAGCGCAGTACAGGAGTACAATACCAGTGTGAAGAAATTCCCTATGGTCCTGTTCAGTGGCATGTTTGGATTCAAGGAAAAAGGATTCTTTGCTGCAGAGGCTGGTGCAGAGAAGGCTCCTACAGTTGATTTTAACAAATAACATGTTGAACCTTCTGAATATATTCTCGGCAAAACAAAAAGCTTTTTTCTCCAAGGAAGAAGAGGAACGGATGGTGGAAGCCATCCGTTCTGCTGAAATGCAAACCAGCGGAGAAATCAGGCTCTATGTGGAAAGCCATTGTAAAATGGTTGACCCATTGGAACGGGCCAAAGAACTGTTCATCCAACTGGAGATGGCAAAGACCCAGGACAGGAATGCTGTACTGCTTTATTTTGCCATGAAGGACAGGCAACTGGCCATCCTGGGGGATGAAGGAATTCATGCCCGTCTTGGTCAGGAATTTTGGAACAATGAGATAACAACAATCATCGCTGAGTTCAAACAGCACCATTTTGTGGATGGTATTTGCCATATGATTGAAGATGTAGGCAATGCCTTGAAGCTTAATTTCCCTTACACCAGTGATGATAAAAACGAGCTGTCCGATGGGATAGTATTTGGCAAATGATAAAAAGATTTCTTCTACTCATCCTCACCATAACCTTCATTTCTGCCCATGCGCAGATTGAAAAGGAGTTGCCAGCAAAACCTGTTCCGGCAAAACTGGTGGTCGATTATACCAATACACTTGCTCCAGACCAGAAAGAGGCACTGGAGCGAAAACTGGTGGCATTTGATGATTCCACTTCAACCCAGATTGCGGTCGTATTGGTTGAAACAACCGGAGACAGGGATATTGCAGACTATGCAGTAGCACTGGGCAGGGCCTGGGGAATTGGGAACAAGGAATTCAACAATGGCATCTTGTTGCTGGTGGCAAAAAATGACAGAAAAATCTGGATTGCAACCGGCTATGGATTGGAGGGTGCATTGCCTGATATCCTCGCAAAGAGGATCATAGAAAACGAGATAAAACCCAATTTCAAGGGCAGTGATTTTTACCGGGGCCTGGACGAAGGCACTGATGCAATCATTGCTGCAACCAAAGGAGAGTACGACGCTCCTGACAATTATGGAAGAAGAAAAGGCGGTGATAAAAGGAGTGTTCCTGGAATCTTCATCATCCTGATTGTGGTTATCATTCTCAGCATTTTCCGCAGGCGCGGTGGTGGCGGAGGCGCAGGTGGACTGTTGTTCTTCCCCATGGGTGGCCTTGGTCATGGTGGCGGAGGCAGCAGCGGGAGCAGTGGATTTGGAGGATTCGGCGGAGGCAGCTTTGGCGGTGGCGGTGCAGGCGGAGATTGGTAAATCTGCGCAAGACTTTCAACACTACAATACTGATAATCAACTTAACCCAGGCCCAACTCCTGGTGCAATTCAGGAATCTCTACATCAGTAAATCCTTTTCGGAGCAGCCTTTCGCGAAAATCAATCTGCACATCATATTCGCCATGCACCAGGAAAAGTTTTTTTACTTTCGAAACATCCTGGCAAGACAGGAATTGTGAAAGGTCTTCATAATCACCGTGTGCGCTCATGCTCCTGATGCTTCCAATCTCTGCATGGATTTCATGTGCCACACCATAAATATTGACTTCTTTCCTGCCAGACTGCAGCCTTGCTCCCAGTGAATGGGGCTCACAGTATCCAGTCATCAATATGCTGTTGCGTGAATTTTCAATATTGTTGCTGATATGGTGCTTCACCCTTCCCGCATCGGCCATTCCACTGGCCGAAATGATCACACAGGGCTCACTCCTGAAGTTCAGAAGCTTGGACTCATCCACCGTTTTAACGAATTCCAAACCAGCGAAGTTGAAGGGGTCATCGTCATTTTCCAATACTTTTCGGATCCTGCTATTGAAGTCTTGAGGATATTTTTTCACAATGGCTGTAGCATGAACGCTTAGCGGACTGTCCACGAAATAATCAACCTCGGGTAGCCTTCTTTCCAATTCCAACTGGTTCAATGCGTATAACAACTCCTGTGTTCTGCCCACACTGAATGCCGGAATGATGAGTTTGCCTTTCTTTTTGATGCAGGTCTTCTCAATCCATTCCAATAACTTATCCGGAGTTGGCTGATGCAGATCGTGCAATGAATTGCCATACGTGGATTCGATGATGATGACATCGGCTTGAGAAAAAGTAGCGGGAGACTTTAAAATTGCGTCGCGGTATCGACCTATATCTCCGCTAAAGGTGATCTGCTGTGGTTTTCCCTCTGATATGACGCGAAGATGAACGGCAGCACTGCCAATGATATGACCTGCATCTGTATACTGTAGCTCGATGCCCTCTTCAATGGTAAACCATACACCGTAATCCACTACCCTGAACTGATCCATCGCTTTGTGCGCATCCTCTGTGGAATACAATGGTTTCAGCAATGGCAAGCCAGCGGCTTTTCTTTTTTTGTTGGTATACTTGATATCGTCCTCCTGAATGCCTGCTGAATCTTCCAGCAAGACTGCTGTAAGCTCTCTTGTTGCCGGTGTTGCAAAAATCTTGCCCTTGAATCCATCACTCACCAATTTGGGAATCAGTCCGCTATGATCTATGTGGGCGTGTGAAAGGACCAGGTAATCTACTTCTCTGGGTTCAAACCCCCAGTGGCGATTCAATGCATCGGTTTCCTTGCCCATGCCCTGAAACATGCCACAATCCAAAAGAATCTTTTTTCCGGAATCAAGGGTTAGCAGGTGCTTCGAGCCTGTAACACATCTGGCTGCACCGTGGAATGAAATTTTCATAACCTAATCTACGCAAGATTATGGTCAGATCGATTGATTGATGAAAAAAGAAAAGCAATCCCTGTGTAAATGCAATTATTGCACGGTCAACTTGAACATGGAATCATCACCCAAAAACCCTTCCAACTCATCGCCCACCACACATTCCCCTACTCCGGCTGGTGTTCCAGTAAAAATTACATCCCCAATGTTCAGAGAAAAATAGTTGGAAACATGCGCAATGATCTTGTCAAAATTGTGGATCATATCTTTGGTATGACCAGATTGAACCAATTCCCCATTCTTTTTCATGGAAAACTGAACATTGTTTTTGTCAAAATTGGCAGGGATTGGGGTCCATTTACCCAATACTGCTGAATTATCCCAGGCCTTGGCTTTTTCCCAGGGAAGCCCTTTTTTCTTCAATTCGGCCTGTATATCGCGGGCTGTGAAATCGATGCCGACTGAAATGGCATCATAATATTTGCTGGCTGTCCTTTCCTGAAGATACTTACCATTTTTGCTGATGCGCAATACCACCTCACACTCATAATGCAATTCATTGGTGAATTCTGGATAATAAAACGGACTATTGGTTTGAAGCAATGCACTTTTAGGCTTCATGAAAATAACCGGTTCATCAGGTACTTCATTGCCAAGCTCCTTTGCATGCTCAGCATAATTGCGTCCGATACATAGAAATTTCATGTCTTCACTGTTTAGGTAAGGTTGATAATCAGGACTTTTCATTGGAATGGATATTTATACTGCCGTCTCAAAGTTAATGGCTTTGAACGAACTCAAAATTCAAGATGATTGACCGCTGCCATGGTGCGCTCAAGCCCCATCAGCACAAATTCCTCAATGGCCTGGGAGGACCTTTCAAGTTTTAGCGTCACCAGTATCTCCTCTTTTTTATCCCACTTTCCCAATACATGCTCTACCTGTCTACCTTTGGGAAAATCATTTCCAATGCCAAACCTCAATCTGGCATATTGAGTAGTCCCCATCAATTCCTGGATGCTTTTAAGCCCATTGTGGCCACCATCGCTTCCTGAGGGCTTTATTTTGATCTTGTTGAGCGGAACAGACAACTCATCTACCAGCACCATCATTCGGCTGATGTCAACATTTTCCTTTTCCAACCAGTATTTGACGGCTTTTCCACTCAAATTCATGTACGTAGTGGGCTTGATACAAATAATTTTTTTTCCTTTCAGGCTTATTTCTGACTTGAATGCCAATCGATCCATGGAAAATATACCCTTGTGCTTGGCCACAAAATGGTCGAGGATGTCAAATCCAATATTGTGTCGGGTATGTTCATACTCGAAGCCAATATTCCCAAGGCCAACAATTAGAAATTTATCCATAAAAAAAGCCCCAAGATAGAATCAAGGGGCTGTAAAGAAAAACTTTTAGGCTTATTTTTTTCCTTTTGCAGGAGCCGCTGCTTCTTCTTGCTTCAGCTGACGTGTCATGGTCACTGATGCAATTGGAATACGTGGAGAGTTCATGATCTCCAGGTTTTCAGCAGGAATATCCTGAACACGGATATTACCATTGAGTTCCAGGTTGGTGAGGTCAACTTCAATGTTCTCCCTGAGATACTTGGGATAGGTTTTGAGTTTTACAGACTTCAGCCTGATCTCGAGTTTACCACCCGCTTTTACACCAGCAGCAGTGCCGGTAAATTTCAAGGGAATGGTTGCGCTGACCTTCTTGCCTTCTACGAGCTCAAGCAAATCAAGATGCGTGAGTTTGTCTGATACCTTGTTGAATTGCAAGTCTTTCAAAATGCAAGTGTAAGATTTACCATCAATCTTCATTTCCACCAACTGGAAATCTGGAGTGTAGATGAATGGCTTCAGGGCAAGTGATTTGACTGCAAAGTTAACCTCTTGTGCACCCCCGTAAATTACACCAGGTACCAGGTCTTGAGAGCGCAACCGGCGGGTGGCTGTTTTGCCAGTTTCGGTCCTCAATTGTCCTTCGATTGTAATCGTCTTCATTGTATTGTGTTTAAAAAATGACTGCTTTGTGAGCCTTATTTATTCTTCAGTTGTGAATGAATGAATAAGCTGGTTATGCTCTGGTTTTCATAGGCGTTCTTGATGGCAGATGCAAACAAGGATGAAACACTCAATACTTTCAACTTGGATGATTCTCCACGAAGCGGTATTGTATCACAAACCACCAGCTCTTCCAACACACTGTTCTCAATATTGGTGTAGGCATTGCCACTCAACACTGGATGCGTACACAAGGCCCTCACACTTCTAGCACCCTTGTCTTTCAACAGTTTGGCTGCTTTGGTAAGGGTTCCTGCAGTGTCACAGATATCGTCAATCAAGACCACATCCCTGTTCGCCACTTCCCCTATCACCACCATGCTCGCTATCTCATTTGCACGCTTTCTGTGCTTGTCACAAATCACCATTTCAACGTTGAAATAGCTAGCCATCTCACGAATCCTGTTGGCACTTCCCACGTCGGGGGCGGCAAAGGTAAGGTTTTCAAGCTGAAGATCGCGTATATAAGGGATAAAAATTGCTGAACTGTCCAGGTGATCCACCGGAATATCAAAATATCCCTGGATCTGTGGAGCATGCAAATCCATGGTAATGACCCGGTCGGCACCGGCTGCCGTAAGGATATTGGCGACCATTTTTGACCCGATGGCCACCCTTGGTTTGTCCTTGCGGTCCTGCCGTGCGTAGCCATAATATGGCATGACAGCAATGATCTTATACGCAGAAGCACGCTTCGCTGCATCGATCATTAACAGCAATTCCAGGAGATTATCCCCCGGCGCAAACGTGCTTTGCACGAGGAAAACATAATCACCTCTTATACTTTCGAGGAAAATTGGCTGGATTTCGCCGTCGCTGAACTTCTGAATGCTGATTTTACCAAGGGTGCCGCCATAGGCAGCAGCGATCTTTTCAGCCAGGTATTCAGAACTTGTTCCGGAAAAGATTTTACAAGATGGACCAACACGTTGCATATATAAAATTGTAACACGAAGATAACAAATTGATGACAGCCTTTGGACCATCATGCAGAGATGTTAGAGGATTGTGGAAAATGATAAAAAACAAAAAAATGAAACAAATCAAACATTGGCCCAGTGAAGACCAACCAAGAGAGAAATTGAGGAGCAAAGGAGCGGCGCAATTAACGGAGACTGAATTGTTGACCATCCTTATCCAAAATGGCACAAAGGAAAAATCAGCCATGGAACTTGCCCAGGAACTGGTTGACAGGAGCAGCAACAGGCTTGCCGACCTGGCAAGAATGTCTATAAGAGAGCTGATGAAAACCAAGGGAATCGGCATGGCGAAAGCGATTGCTATTCAGGCAGCCATGGAGCTGGGAAGAAGACGCATGGGCGCTGAAAACCTGAAATCTACAGTTGTCACGGGAAGTGCTTCTGTGGCAAAATTCCTCCAGGCAAAACTGATGGATCTCCCCCACGAGGTATTTGCTGTGCTTTTTCTGAACAGGGCCAACCGGATCAGGCATTTCGAGATCATCAGTTCTGGCGGAATGACCGGCACCGTTGCAGACCCCAGGATCATCTTGAAAAAAGCCCTGGAAGAAGATGCGGTAAGCATCATCCTTTGCCACAACCACCCTTCCGGCAACCTCAGGCCTTCGAGAGCAGATGAAGAATTGACCATCAAGATTCGGCATGCCGCCAGGTATTTTGACATACAGGTATTGGATCACATCATTGTGAGCACGGAGGGGTATTACAGCTTTGCTGATGAGGGGGCGTTGTGAATGAAGGTTGAGAGAGGTTGAGAGAGGTTGAAGAGGTTGAGGGGGTTGAAGGGGTTGAAGTTTCGTTTATAATGTTGTAGTAACTTGTGGAACAATTCAACAGCCTTCACCTAAACCCATCGCTAATATGTATTCCGAAAATATTTCAGCTCAAATCTTCATCGATAACAGAAAACGTTTTGTTGCCCAAATGGAGAAAAACAGCATTGCCATTTTCAACAGCAATGATGAGATCCCCAGCAATGGAGATGCACTCTATCCATTCAAGCAAAACACAGACCTGTATTGGCTTACAGGCATCAAGCAGGAAGATTCCATGCTGATTCTCTTCCCTGGAAATCCTGACAAAAAATACAGGGAAGTGCTTGTGCTGGTGAGGCCCAACGAACTGAAAGAAAAATGGGATGGAAAAAGACATCGTGCACCTGAGGCCACTGCCCTTTCAGGGATTGAAACCATCGTTTGGCTGGACACCCTGGATGGACTGCTTCAGCCCATGATTCACCTGGCAGACAACATCTACCTGAACACAAACGAAAATGACAGAAAGGCTAGTGTGTTGGCCGTGAGAGACTATCGCTTTGCACAGGAAATGCGCAACCGTTACCCCTTGCACAACTACAAGAGGGCTGCGAAAATCATGCGCGACCTTAGGGCCATCAAATCACCCCTTGAAGTGGAAGTCCTCCAGCAGGCAATCGATATCACAGAAAAAACATTCAGGAGATTGTTGAAATTCATCAAGCCTGGCGTCTGGGAAAACCAGATCGAAGCCGAAATTTACCATGAGTTCTTGTCCAATCGTTCAGCAGGTCCTGCATATACTTCAATCATCGCCAGCGGCGACAGCGCGCGCACCCTGCATTATATTGCCAACAACCAGCAATGCAAGGATGGGGAATTGGTTTTGATGGATTTTGGCGCAGAGTATGGCGGATATTGTGCTGACCTTACCCGGACAGTACCTGTAAATGGAAAATTTACAAAAAGGCAAAAAGAGGTTTACAATGCCTGCCTACATTTGCATGACTATGCCAAAAGCCTCTTGAAACCTGGCATCACGATACTTCAATACACAGACAAGGTTGGTGATGAAGCCAGCAAGACCTTCCTGAAAATTGGTCTGATCAGCAAGGCTGACATCAAGAACGAAACACCAGATAACCGCGCCTATAGAAAATATCTTTACCATGGCATATCACATCACCTGGGCATTGATGTGCATGATCTTGGCACCAAAACTGAACCCATCAAGGCTGGCATGGTGTTTACCGTTGAACCCGGTATTTATATTGAAGAAGAGCGGATGGGTGTGAGGATTGAAAACAATCTCTGGATTACCAAAACCGGTAACAAGGACCTCTTCAAAAATATTCCCATCAAGGCTGAGGACATAGAAAGTTTGATGAAAGGAAAATAAAAAATCAAACCTCCTTTTGGTTCAACCTTTACCAACCCAACAACCAGCATGAAACAAATCCCCAATATTTTCACTTTGCTGAACCTTGTGGCAGGATTCATTGCCATCATTCTCACCTTACAAACAGGAGAAACCATCCTCAATCTTCAGGGTGGAGAATGGAAAATATACCTGCCTGAGAAAATCTGGTGGGCCTCTATTTTTCTAGGACTGGCTGCTGTGATCGACTTTCTGGATGGATTTGTTGCAAGGCTTTTCAAGGCCACATCTGAAATGGGCAAACAACTGGATTCATTGGCAGATGTGGTTTCTTTTGGTGTAGCGCCAGGCCTGATCCTTTTTCAATTGTTGCGCATCTCCTTTGCGCAGCAACCAGATGGATTGGAAACACCCGTTTACTGGCTGATGCCCTGCATCCTTTTTCCCATGGCGGCTGCCTGGAGGCTGGCGAGGTTCAATCTTGACACTACACAAAGAAATCATTTTGAAGGGCTTCCAACACCAGCGGCTGGATTATTGGTTGCATCATTCCCGCTATTGCTTTTGTACAACCCGTTGGGCATCCAGCCAGTTCTGCTCAACCAGTGGGTGCTCTATACCTTTTGCCTGGTCATTCCCTGGTTAATGGTTTCAAAAATCGCCCTGCTCAACCTGAAATTCAAGTCCTTCTCATTTGCTGATAACAAATCCAGGTATATCCTTCTGGCTGTTTCAGCCGTTTGCATAGCCACATTGGGATGGCTTTCCATTCCCGCCATTTTCATCTCCTATATTCTAGTATCTTTGCTTTTCAAAAATCAGATCAAATGACCTATAATGTTGCGATCAATGTAATGCCCCTGAAAGACTTGCTGGATCCTCAAGGAAAGGCAGTGTTGGGTGGCTTGCACAATCTAGGATTGAATAATGTACAGGATGTGAGAATTGGAAAAAGAATCACATTGCAGGTAGAGGCGGCCGACGAGGCATCAGCCATACAACTTGCTGAGCAAGCCGCTACAAAACTCCTTGCCAACCAGGTGATGGAGCATTTTGAGATCAGCATTCTTTAGGAGACCGCTTTCTCACCCACACTTTAAAAGGCCCTTATGCTGTATATCGTCCCCACTCCGATAGGCAATCTTGCAGACATGACCTATCGGGCAGTCGCTGTGCTGAATGAAGTGGATACGATCCTTGCAGAAGACACCCGTACTTCCGGTGTTTTGCTCAAACATTATGGCATCAGCAAAGGAATGCTCCCCTACCATCAACACAACGAACACAAGATTACACAAAGGCTTATTGAGGAGATGCTGGCAGGCAAAACCATGGCCCTGCTCACAGATGCAGGAACGCCTGGCATTTCAGACCCAGCCTTTTATATTGTAAGGGAATGCATTCAAAACAAGATCAAGGTTGAATGCCTTCCTGGTGCAACTGCTTTTGTACCAGCGCTGGTCAACAGCGGACTCCCTACAGATAGCTTTTGTTTTGAGGGATTTCTGCCGCTCAAAAAAGGACGCCATACCCTCCTTACTGCATTGGCCAATGAAGCCAGGACAATCGTCCTCTATGAATCTCCCGTCAGGCTGGTCAAAACACTGAAGCAATTGGGAGAATATTTTGGAGAAGACCGCCAATGCTCAGTTTCAAGAGAACTCAGTAAAAAATTTGAAGAAAACTTCAGGGGCACGATCAAGGAAGTGCACGATCATTTCGAAGCAAAGGGTGTAAGGGGTGAAATTGTGATTGTGATTGCAGGAAAGGCTGTCTCAAAAAAGTCAAAAAAATCAAGCACAGCAGATGTTGAATCTGAGGATTGGATGGACGAGTCAGATGAAGCCTAACTAAAATTTATTGCTTTGTCATGAATTTCCAAACTACTTCATCTTTGTAAGAGAAAACCTTCTCCGCTGAACTCCTGATCAGGTTCCCTTTCAGCTCACCGTTTTCATTCTTACTTACAATCAACTTTGTTTTGGAATGCATCCCTTTCTCATAATCAAAAGAAATGCCATCATCATCATAGAGCTCAGTGCTGGAGGTCATCTTGCCATAGTGCCTGATTTCCAAAGCCATCTTTTCACCTGGAGCAGGTGCATGAAAATGGGGCGGTACCATGGGTATCATTCCTCCCTCACGGACATACAAAGGAATTTTTTCCAGTGATGCCGTGATGACCAAAGCCTGGTTTTCTCCGACAAAATCTCCGGTATAAAAATCATACCATTTCCCATCAGGAAAATACACTGTCCTGGTCTTTTCACCTGCAAACATGGGTGCCACCAAGATATGATCACCCATCATGTATTGATCTTTGGTAGAGAACCTAAATCCATCCACCAATTGCATGGCACGGAATGGAGGCTTACCTTCAAAATGATACTGGGCAAAACAATTGTAGATATAGGGCAACAACTGCATTCTCAACTGGGCAACGTCCTGTACAGCTTTCTCTACTTCCGGAAAAGACCAGGGCTTGGTGCCATCGGCCCATGCATTCAACATGGCCATGGGAGAAAAACAAACAGATTGAATTCTCCTGACCCACTCCTCTGCTGTCTTTGAAGCCCTTACCTCTGGCGTCCACAAAACGCCCGCGAAACTGCTGTTCACAAGAGCAGTGATAAAGTCCTTGTGGTCGTAATAATCATTGTAAATGACGTAAGGCATTCCGCTGCTACCGGCATTAGATGCCCGTGTAAGACCAAACGTTCTTTTGTTCATTTCCCTGAACCATCCTGCTGTCATCTGCTGCATTTTCAATCCATAGACCTGCCGCATTTGCTCAGCAGAAAAACCTGAAGGGAAAGTAGCAACATCTGGCCAAAGCCAACTGTCAAATCCATCGGTCTCATCCATTTTATATCCACTTACGCCCAGCTGCAGGTGTTGCTTGAAAAAATGCTCCTTTAGAATTTGCTGGGTTTTGGGGATTGTTATGTCAGGGACAATACCATTCCACACGGTATGCGATCCAGACAATGGCTTAAGTTTTGGATAAAGTGTACCGACCGGAGAAACGTAAGGATTGAGCCAAAGATTGGCACGGATTCCCTGACGCGAGAGTGAATCGATAAAAGCCTGTGGAGCAGGAAACCTTGTCTTGTCCCACTCAAAAGTACAGGGATAGGCCATGCTTTGCCAGCCAGGCTCAACGCCAATAAAATCAAGTGGGAAGGCATGCTCCTTGAACTGCTGCACCTCTTTTAAAATATCTGATTGCGAATACAATGTCGGTACACGTTGCGTAAAACCAAGGCCCCATTTGGGCGGCAGGTAGCCACCTCCATTCATGAGGTTGTAGCGCTGAACAACCTGCATGGGCGTTGGGCCTTCAAACACATAGATGCTTGCCCCATCAGCAGGGACCAATATTTCAACTGCATCGGAATAGGGACGGGCACTCCATTTCTTGTTGGTATTCCGGTCCATCAATTCAGGGGGATTTTTGGCATCAGTGCGTACACCTGAGCCAGCATACACTGTGATGTACCTAGCAGCATCTATCAACACACCATATCCATTGGAGGAAACATAGAAGGGAACTGGCGCATGTGTTCGACCATTGTCTTGCCCATCGTAATGATCAACATGCAGATTGAAAATTTTTCCTCGTTGATTAACATTTTTAAAATTGAGCCCAAAGCCATAGAGCTGTTCTCCTTTTTCCAATGGAAAACGCAGATAGGTCTTGTGATCAACAACGGACATGCTGATCTCCCCTTGGGGTAATGGGAAACTTTTGCTGGGCAATTTTGACATTTCCTGCAAATTCGGACGGGTATCGGCAACCGACAGCAAGGTCATGGCATCTGGTTTTCCAATGACTGCTTTCCAGACTCCGGGATGAATCATCTTCCATTCAGGATTGGATTGTGCGCTGACGTTCAAAACAGCGAACAAAAGCATTACCAAAAACGAATATTTTCTATGGTTCATCGTGTTGATTATTTTATTGAGAAAGGATTGGCAAACGATCAATTAAGATACAGATTTTACCAATAAAAATACCCTTGGATATTGAATACCCAAGGGTGTGATACAGTCACCAGGAATGGCACTATAAATAAGGCTATTTGTATACGCGGATATAGTCCACCTCAAATGTTGCATTGGTGAAAGCCGGATCAACAGGGCCACCAAATCCACCGCCCATGGCCAAATTCACCAGGAAGAAGAAATTCTTGTTGTAGGGGATAGCAGTAGAATTAGCAACGGTATGGAACAATTTGTTATCTACATAAAACTGCAAAGTACTGCTGGTCCATTCAAACTTATAGAGATGGAATTCAGTTGAAGCATTCTGGATAACGGTTTGACCTTTGACAGGATTGCCGCCTGACCTGCCAGGATAATGCAGCGCTGCAACAATTGTATTGAGCTCTGAGCCTCGGTGTTCCAGGATGTCCGTTTCGCCACAGGCGGGCCAACCCACGGTGGGGAAATCAAAACCCAGCATCCATACTGCCGGCCATGTGCCAACAGCAGCAGGAACCTTGGCCCTGATTTCTACAGTACCATATTTGAATTCATACTTGCCTCGAGTCAACAAACGCGCAGAAGTATAGGCACTTCCGCTGTAGTTCTCTTTGATGGCTTTGATCTTCAAAATGCCATTTTCAACCACAGCATTTTCCAACCTGCTGGTATAGTACTGCAATTCATTGTTCCCCCATCCGCTTGCACCTGTTCCTATGTCATAAATCCACTTTGTTGGATCTGGTGCACCATTTTTATCAAACTCATCAGACCAGACAAGGCTTGGAATGGATGGCTTTACTGTAACGGAAATGGTCTTCTTTGCTGAAGCGGAAAGCCCAGCACTGTTTTTTGCAGTAACAGTAACAGTATAATCGATGGTTCCTACCGTTGCATATTTGTAAGTCACAGCACCAGTCGGCACATCCTGCATTTCCCCATTTCCAAACTCATATGAATAGGTAACTGCATTGGTTGCCGTGGTTGTGAAATCAACATTTCCAGAGCCATCTGAACTAACTGTCGCATTGATCACAATATTGGAAGGAGCAGGATTCTTTGATGTCTCTGCCTTCTTGCAGGAGGCAAAAACATTCAAAGAAATAATCGCCGCAAAATTTACCAATAAATACTTCATCATCTATGGTTTTACTTTTAATTTTTGGTACCAGGCCAATCCATCTTTTCCGATGGTGCGGAGGTTCATTGTTGTGGCTGTCAACGAAAGTATCTCATAATTTGTACTTCCCATACCGATACAAACAATACCATTTCCTGGAACAGAAAATTCTATCCTGGTTGAGTTGGCAGGGGTGCTTACAGAAGTGGCATTCATGAAGGATAATTTCTTAACCCCCTTGGTAGCGATCGGATATTGGCCCTCCGCTCCACTAAGTCCATAATAACTAACGGCAGCACCCAACACAAAGGTATTCCCCTTGTTGTCTACATCCATGGTAATTTGGTTGTTGGCATCTTTAGCGAAAGTGATTTCATCGTCATAAAAACCATCAGCAGCCCTTGAATTGGCCCCGGCAGCATACCAGATGGGAGCGAATCCATCATTTGGTCCGACACCAAAATGTCCGTCGGCATCTTTGTCGCACATCCATTTTTTAGACGCTCCACCAGTGAGGTTCTGCAAGATTGCTGCAGGAATTTCAAACGCAACAAATACTTTGATTTTTTTGCTGATGTTCGATACTGCTCCACCTGCACCTACTGCACTCACCGTGATGGTATAATCATTCACACCAGGGTTGGTATATTTGTAATTGATGGTGCCTGAGGGAACCATCAACACTTTTCCATCACCGAAATCAATTTTATAGGTAATGACCTTGCTCGCAGTTGTAGTAATGGCCACTGCGCCGGAACCATTTCCTCCTGGATTGGCTGCGTCAACACCTGCAACAGTTGCAGTCAATGTGAGATCAGCAGGGCTGGAAAGATCGCCAAATGCATATTCGGTTTTTTGGCAAGATGCGAGTACAAACACACCAGCTAAAGCCAACATACAGTTTTTAAAGAATTTATTTTTCATGTTATTCTTGTTTCAAGATTAGTTAACAGTAATATCATCAAAGTAATAGGTAAAATTGGCAGAGCCATCACCCGCAGTACCAAGATCAAATATCAATACTACTCGTTGGTAAGTGTTGGATGTATTGATGGCGCTGTAGTCAAAGCTGAGCTCCTCCCATTGTCCTGATTTGGTGGTGGTAACCTCTTTCTCAAAATTGATTGCATTACCGTTTGCAAGGTTCTCCACTTTGAACAGGAGTTTTGCACCCACCTTTGGAGAAAACACTTTCACTTTCACTGTTTTACCAGCAGAAAAATCAATCGGAGAAGCCAGTTCGATGAAACTTCCACCCCATGGTTGACCACCAGGCCCCTTGACCATTTTACCAACCTTGTTACTGGTATTGATACCCGTCTTGCTTGGATTGGCTACTACTGATGCATTGCCTCCATCAAAATTAAAAAATCCGTAAGTAAGGGTAGAAGACTCAAAATTCAATGGAATGCCCAACTCATCTGCCTTCAGGCTTTGAGAAATATCATCAAAATAGTAGGTATAATTGGCTGAGCCATCACCAGCTATACCAAGGTCAAAAATGAGGACCACTTTTTGATAACTGTTGGCAGTATTGATGGCAGTAAAATCAAAGGTGAGTTCTTCCCATGCATTGGCAACTGTTGTGGCAACCTCTTTTTCAAAGAAGATACCACCATTGGTTTGGTTCTCAACTTTGAGAAGGAGCTTAGCACCAACCTTAGGTGAGTGAACCTTCACCTTCATGAATTTCTTGGTAGAAAAATCAATGGGCTTGGCAAGGCTGATAAAGCTTCCTGCCCATACTTCGGGAGCACCCTTCACCATTTTGCCTACCTTGGCGCTCGTATTGATACCAGTAGCATTGGGGTTGTTGACCACTGAAGCACCCGCACCACCAAAATTCACAAAATCATAATTCAAAGCAGTAGATTCAAAGCTCATGGGCAATGCCAGTTCTTCGATGGTATTGGTTTGCCTGAGGTCATCAAAATAGAATGTGAAATTGGCTGATCCATTTCCTGGGGTTCCGAGGTCAAATATCAATACGACATTGTTGTAGGCATTTGAAGTGTTGATCGTCCTGAAATCAAACGTCAGGTCTTGCCACTGGTTGGCAACGGTTGTTGCCACTTCTTTTTCAAAAAAGATACCATTGTTCGCAGCATTTTCAACTTTCAACAACACTTTTGCTCCAACCCTTGGAGAATAGACTTTCAAACGCATGATCTTGTTCACAGAAAAATCAATGGGGCTGCTGAGGCCAATCAATGAACCTCCCCATACTTCAGGAGCATTCTTTATCATTCTACCAACCTTAGCGGATGTGTTGATGGTGCCTGGTTTAGGATTGGCAATCACTGATGCATCACCGCCTCCGAAATTCACGAAGCTATAGGTCTGTCCCACTGTTTCAAAATCCAACGGTAAAACAATAGGCACCTTGATGGTGATTTTCTTTGTTACTGTGGTAGTGGCAACACCACCACTCAATGCAACAACAGTGATGGTATAATCACCAGATTTTGCATAGGTATGCTTAACGGTTTCACCTTCCAGGAATGATGCAGGTACTTCATTGGGCACATCACCCCAAGTAATTTTGAACAATGTTTCATACAATGCTTTGGCTGAAACATTGATCATGAAAGCACTTGAAGGATCAACAGATGTTGTCACCTCCATGTTCTCAGGTGCCCTGAAGGACACAGTCAATTTTTGGATGGCTTCAGTGGTTTTACCTGTGATGCCAACACCTACAACGCGCACATCATAATTTCCTTCGGCATATTTACGCTGAACACTTTCTCCGGCCATTACTTTTACTGGTGCTGCAGTTCCATCACCGAAATAAACATTGTAGTAGGCAACACCTTCGCCATTCGGGTAGATGGTTACCAGTCCTGTATTGTCCTGGGTAATGTTGAACATTGCTGAAAGCTTTGCAGGAGCAATAGACGTCTCAACAAAGGATACATCATCATATTGCAGCTTGGTACATCCTGTAAAAAGGAGAGCCAGCAACAGTGAAGTGATAAATATTGTATTCTTTTTCATTTGAATGATTTTTAATAATGAGGAGATCAGTACCCTGTATTTTGTGTCAGGCCTGATATATCAACTTCCTGTTGAGGAATAGGGAAGACTTCATTCTTGTTGGCCTTGAACCCTGTGATCTTGGTTGCTGCTAGACCAGTCCTGACCAGGTCAAAAAATCTGTCACCTTCCATGGCAAGCTCCAACCTTCTCTCATCCCAGATGGCCTGTCTCAATGTAGCGCCTGTTGATGTGATGTTTTGCAACTTGTTACCAAATGCACGTTCCCTGACCCTGTTCAAATAACCCTGCGCCTTGGTATCATTGGGTGTAGTGGCCCTGTTATTCGCCTCTGCAGCCATGAGCAATACATCAGCATAACGGATGGTCCGGTAATTATTGAGATAATTCAACTCAACCTGACCAGATGTTTCTCCCTTTCTTGGATGATATTTCTGGTTGTAAAGTCCTGTATTTTTATAAGGAGCAACCAGATAGCTGATGTTGAATGCTGGATTGGCTGTTTTATATGCTTCAATATCAAGAATGGTTACTGCCTTTCTTTTGTCTCCTGCAGCAAATGCACTCGCGAGTTCTTTGGTAGGAAGATTGATGCTCCATCCCTGACCATAAGGACTGGTTCCAGCCAAGTTGCGGACTCCACACATTTGAACTGCAAGATTGCCCTGACCTCTTCCTGGATTGGACCAATCGTAGAAAGGACTGATGTTGGAGTACTGGATTTCAAACACTGACTCTGGCCCGTTTTCACCAGATTGCAGGAAAATATCACCAAAGTTGGTTACCAGCTGGAATGGCCCATTGACAACATTCTCCAGCATTGCAGCAGCGGCATCAAACTTATTCTGGTACAACAATACCTTGCCAAGCAAGGCTTGTGCAGCATACCTTGTGACACGGCCTTTTTGGGTGTTGACTGCAGGCAATACCTTGATGGCATTGTTCAGGTCAAGTTCGATTTGCTTGTAAACGTCTGCCTTGGGCGCCCTTGCAAATTTTCTTGAATCCGTTGCCGTCAGCCTCTTCTCAGTAAACAAAGGAACATCACCAAACATCCTGACCAACTCAAAATAATAATACGCCCTCAAGAAATAAACCTCTCCAAACAAGGCATCTTTTCCTGTAAAGTCCAGCTTAGCCTTGTTTTCATGAAGATAGTTGGCCCTGTTAATTCCTTCATAACAGGATTTCCATGCTTCAGAAAAATAAAAATTATTGGGATTGATTTGGTAGTCATCAATCTGCTGAAGACCAACCACATCGGTTGCATTCTCTCCACCAGATACAGCATTGTCTGAAGCGACATCACCAATTACAGGGTTGGCATACAACCACTGCAGGGGTGAGTAAACACCAATGGCCATTTTATTGAAATCATCTGCTGTTTTGAGATAATCATTCGCAGTGATCTGATAATCCTCTTGTGGATCATAGGCCACAAACTTTGTACAGGCTGCTCCGAACAAGAGCAATGCTGTCAAGGTGATGATGAATTGTATATTTTTCATGTTGTTCTTTTTTCTTTGATTAGAATTTAAGATCAAGTCCTATGGCAAAGCTTCTGGCTTGCGGATATGCACCCCTGTCTATGCCCGTGTCAAAAATTCCACCGGAAATCTCAGGATCAAATCCAGTGTATTTGGTGAAAGTGAAGGCATTTCTCGCCTGTGCATAAATGCGGAGCTTCGAAATATTTGCTTTGCGAAGGGCAGCAGATGAAAAATTATATCCCAACTGGAGGTTCTTGATTTTGATGAAGGAACCATCCTCTACATAACGATCTGAAACCCTTGTATTGTTGTTGGCATCAATAAATGAATACCGCGGATTTGTGGCTTCGTTGGTTGATCCGCTACCAGTCCAACGGCCCAGTACACTCCTGAATTTATTGGTCATGGCCAGGTTCCTTTCGTAGGCACGGTACACTTCGTTGCCAACAGAGGCGTATACAAAAGAATTGAAATCAAAGCCCTTGTATTCCAATGAAAGGTTCCATCCTATGGTGAAATCAGGGAAAGGATTTCCAATGTCTGTCCTGTCATCACCATCAATTTTTCCATCACCATTGATGTCTACATAACGGATGTCACCTGCTTGTGCACCTGGCTGGCTGGCATGCTTGGCAACATCTGCCTGAGACTGGAACAAGCCATCAGTCTTGAATCCATAGAAATATCCAGGCGCCTTGTCTTTTTCAAATCGGGTAACAGATTGATATGGTATGCCATAGCCACCTCCTGTGATCAAACCATTGTTGGTTTCCGTAACAAGATTGGTGGCCTTCGTAAATGTGATGTTGGTAGAAATGCTGAAATTCTTAGACAATTGGTCTGTGAATCCAAGGTTCATGTCAACACCACTTGTTCTTGTAGTACCGATATTGGCGGTTGGCAATGACGCTGTACCAAGATAAAGAGACAAAGTTGGAGTAAACAACAAGCCGCTGATGTCCTTCCTGAAATAGTCTCCACTGAAAGAAAACTTATTGTTGAAGAAACGGATATCGAAACCAGCATTCAGTTGTGCCTGCTCTTCCCATTTGAGATCATCGTTCTTAAACGATGCAATGGTAGCACCCACGGATGTTGGCTCGTTGCCGAAAGAATATCCTGCATTCTGGCCAAGACCATAAGCATACAACAAGGTTGAAATCCTTTGGTATTGTGGGTTTACATTCTCATTACCAGTAACACCATAGCTTCCCCTCAGTTTGAGGTAATCGATGAAATCAACCTTGAAAAAATCTTCCTGCGTAACTACCCAGCCCAATGAACCAGAAAAGAAGTTGGCGAACTTGTTGTTGTCGCCAAAAGCAAAAGAACCATCCCTTCTCAAGGTTCCTGAAACAAGGTATTTGTCATTGAAGTCGTAATCAACCCTTCCAAAGTAGGAAAGATTCCTTCTCTCATACTGGTATGAACCAAGGTCAATTCCAGAAAGCGTTGCGATACCCGTTGCTGAGGAAATATCAGCAAAGCTCCATGAGTTGAATGGAACATCCTGCCTGGAACCATTCAAAGAATTACCAGTGACACGGGCCATTGAAAAACCAGCTACGGTTTCAAAGTTGTGGTTTTTGCCCACTTTGAAATTGTAATTGGCAAAATTTTCAAATGTATAGTTGAAATAATTGGTTTTGTATTCATAAACACTGTTGTGAGAACCAGGCTTGGGCGTTCCATCAGCATTCATGGTAGAATTGATGTGGCTTACTCCATAAAAAGAGAGCGGGGTGAAATTCTTTCCGGTAACATCGGTATTGGTATAACCAAAGCGGGAAGAGAGTTTCAGGTTTTTCAACAGGTCGTACTGCAATTCCAGCTTACCATAGAGTTTGCTGGTATTGTTCTTGTTATAGGTATCCTCCAATTGTGTAAGTGGATTGATGATCTCTGAAAGGATGTACTTGCTGGTGCTATACTTCCCGTATGTATTGGGTGTATTGTTCAACACCGGCACAGTAGGATCAAAGTTCAGTGCATTGGAGATGACTGAATTGATGCTATTTTCAGGAACACCTGCTCCTTTGATGTTGGTATAGGTGGTATTGGTGATGAATTTCAGTTTTGAAGTCAGATCGAAGCTGAGGTTGGAAGTTGCGTTGATCCTGTTGAAGAAAGACTTCTCTCCTCCGCCGACAATTCCTGCCTGAGCAAGGTATCCGCCAGAAAGGAAATAGGACATTTTTTCGCTTCCGCCCCTTGCAGCAATTGTATGTGATTGCAGTGGAGCCTGCTTGAAGATCTGATCTTGCCAGTTTGTTCCTACACCCAGACCAGAAAGGTTGGGGAATACCAGTGAACCGCCAGAAGTGACACTTCCCTCGTTTACAATGGCGGCATATTCAGACGCGTTCAGCACGCCAATCTGGTTCATCACTTCCTGCATGGCATAGTTACCATTGTAGGTGATTTCAGTTTTTTGGTTTTTGCGTCCGGACTTGGTCGTTACTACAATAACACCATTTCCTCCTTTCACACCATAAATGGCGGTGGTGGCGGCATCCTTGAGTACGTTCACAGACTCTATATCAGCTGGGTTGATGGCATTGAAATCGTCAAGGGACTGGATGGCTCCGTCTACCACTACAACCGGATCTGTTCCAGTGTAAGAAGGAATACCTCTCACCAAGACCGTTGGTTTGGCGCCAGGTGAGCCGTTGGAAACCACGGTAACACCAGAAGCCCGACCTTGCAGTGCATCTTCAGCACGAACAGGTTTCAACTTCTCAATATCTGACCCTTTTACAGTGGATACGGCACCAGATACCTTGGTAACCTTCTGGACACCATATCCCACTACAACCACCTCATCAAGCTTGGCTGATGATGCGTCCAGTACAATGTTCATCATACCGGTTGCAACCGAAACTTCCTTGGTTTCAAAACCAACAGAGGAAACAACAATTGTTTTGGCTGATGACGGAACGGTCAATGTGAACATCCCCATTTCGTTGGTAGAAGTTCCCGCGTTTGTTCCTTTTACCAGGATGGTTGCCTTGGATACAGGTAGCCCAGATGGGTCGACTACCTTACCAGTAGCAGTTTTGTCTTGGGACCAGGAGGTCAATCCCAGCATAATGAGAAATGAAAGAAGTGTGAACTTCTCCAGAGCCTTTTTCATACGCAAGTTTTATTTAATTAAATGATAAACCCTTCTTAAAAGGGATGTTAAAGGTATAATATGTTGAGCCAACAGGTATTTTTGTAGTACTACACAACTACATCAACTATTTATATACAATTGATTTTCAATAAATAAAAAATACATCAACAATACATCAAAACAATTTGGCCAAATGGTTTGTTTAATATAATTGTTTAAATTGAGGCAGGAATAGTTAAACAAAGCAAGCGCTGAACGCTTTCAATGAATAAAATGAGAATTCTACCGATTATCGTATTTCTATTGTCATTTGCACTTTCTATAAAAGGGCAAAATACCATTGGGATACCTCAGATCATCAATTTCAACAAGAACGATTTCAAGGCAGGCACCCAAACCTGGGACATCGATCAAGACAGCAAGGGTAGGATGTATTTTGCCAACAATGAAGGGCTGCTCACCTATGACGGAACTTTTTGGAAACTCCACCCGCTTCCCAACAAGACCATCATGCGCTCCATCGCCATTGATGAAAAAGGCATCATCTATGCAGGCGGGCAGGGAGAAATGGGCTATTTCACACCTAGTGAGAGAGGCTTTCTGAAATATATCTCACTCACTCCCCTGCTACCGTCCAAGGAAAGGTCTTTTGCAGATGTCTGGGACATAGAAATCATAGGAGAATCCGTATTTTTCAGGGCATCTGACAGGATGATCATGGAGCTGAAAAACAAGGCCATATCGCTTCATCCCCCCATCAGTGGATGGCAGTTCATGAAAAAAATCGGCAATATTTTATACGCCCAGGACCAAGAGAAGGGCCTATACATGTATCAAAACAATGTGTGGCGCCCTGCTGCCAACAATCAACTGCTCACAGGATCAATTATTTCAGGAATGATTCAAACAGGCAAAGAAAGCAGCCTGATCCTGACCTATAACAGAAAATCGTTGACCCTTATCAGGGATTCCCTTTATACCAACAATAGCTTCCAGCTGCCACCCTTAGATTACAATTTCTTCAAGGTTACATCGATGAACAAGGGCGAGTTTGTTGCCGCTACGACCGCCGAAGGATGTCTTATCATGAAAAATGATGGAAAATTCGTTCAAAAAATTTCTAGGGAAGAGGGCCTTCAGAACAACAATGTCATCAGTGTATTTCTGGACAAAGATAAAAACCTCTGGGCGGGGCTGAACAATGGAATCAGTTTCATTGCATACAACTCAGCCATCAAATACATCACACCCAACAAAGAAAATGAAGCCGCAGGTTTCTCCACCAAAATTTTCAACAACAAGCTTTTTATTGGTTCTTCTGATGGATGTTATGCAGCCGAACTTTCCCCCCAGAACAAGGACCTGAGCTTCCTCAGATCTAACTTTAGCCTGGTGGGCAATAGTTCCGGACAGGTATGGCGCCTGGAAGAGGTGAACCAACACCTGCTGATGGGGCACAACAACGGATGCTTCGACATCATGGGCAACCAGGCAAGATTAATCAGCAGAGATGCAGGATGGACCTTTCTTCCCACCAGTCCGGTTCCACCAGCACAAAACATCCTCACAGGAACCTATTCTGGATTGAAAATGTTGTCATTTACAAATGGGCAGTTTAGTGACAAGGGTAATTTAGAGGGCCTATATGAATCATTGCGCTTCCTTACAGCTGATAGCGATGGGAATATCTGGGCTTCACATCCTTACAGGGGAATTTATAAAATCAGCATCAGTGCTGATGGAAGCAAATACAGCACCAGGCTTTTTACAGAAAAAGATGGATTGCCTTCCAAGCTAGACAACCATGTTTTTAAAATAAAAAACAGGGTGATTTTTGGCACCAATGCAGGGGCTTATGAGTTTGATGGCACCAATAACCGGTTCATACCCTCAAATTTTCTGCAACCCATCATCGGAAATACTGAGGTTAGATACATGAATGAAGATGGACAAGGCAATATTTGGTTTTGCAGCGGCAAAAAAATAGGGATGATTGATTTTGCAGCGGGCAACACAAACCCCAAGCCCATCTACTTTTCTGAAATTACAGGTCAAATTCTTTCAGGATTCGAGAACATCTATGCATTCAACAGATCCAATATTTTCATTGGATCTGAAAAAGGCGTCATCCACCTCAACTACGAAAAATACAAGGCCAACAAACTGACATTGAAAATGATGCTGGGCAATGTGCGGGCCATCGGAAAAATCGATAGCTCCATTTTTGGCGGATACTTCAACCAAGGCCCATCGGCTGAAGCCAATAGCAATACCTCCATCAGTTTGCCAAGCAATTTCAATGCCTACCATTTTGAATACAGCTCCCCGGGTTTTGGGATTCAAAAAAATATTGAATATAGCTACAGGCTTGAGGGTTATGAAAAGAATTGGAGCAATTGGAGCAATAAAACTGAAAAAGATTATACCAATCTGCCAGCAGGCAACTATGTCTTTCACGTAAAAGCGCATGATAACCTAGGCAATGAATCTGATGAAATCAATTACGGCTTTAGCATTCAAGCGCCCTGGTACAAGAGCATCTGGGCTTACCTCTGC
>JAJTFY010000012.1 GCA_021299175.1 Chitinophagaceae bacterium | reverse complement strand
ATTACAAAGGAAGAAGAGCAGCAGCAGACCAGGACATGACCATTGACAAAACCATGGTGTTGCGTGATGACCTCAAAATGGGGGTCGATTACACCAGGCCGGGTATGTTTGGAAGGATGACTGTTGAAGAGAAAGCAGTGTACAAAAAATATTACGACAAGGCTGAGCTTGAATACAACAAGGTTAAGGATGATAGTGTTGCTCTGCTCAAATGGAAATACCAGCGCTACCTCAGGGACTATCTCGCTACAGCCCGATCAATGGACAGGAACATTGGTAGGATTTTGAATTACCTGGATTCAAACGGGCTTTCAGAAAACACCATTGTCATTTATACTTCTGATCAGGGTTTTTACATGGGCGAACATGGCTGGTTCGACAAGCGATTCATGTACGAGGAAAGTTTGCGCACGCCATTTGTGATGAAATATCCAGGAAAAGTCAAACCTGGCACCATCGTTAATGGCATGGTGGTGAACATCGATTTTGCCCCAAGCATCATTGACATGGCTGGCGTAAAAGTGCCTCAAGACATCCAGGGGAAAAGTTTTGCGCCATTGCTGGCTGAAAAACCAATTACCAAGGACTGGAGAAAGGCCATGTTCTATCATTATTATGAATTTCCCCAGCCACACCATGTTGCCCCTCATTTTGGTGTACGCACAGAACGGTATAAATTGATTCGCTTTTATGGACCTTATGATACCTGGGAACTGTTCGACCTTAAAAATGACCGGCAAGAGATCAATAACTTGTATGAAGATCCTAAAATGAAGGGGTTGATAGCGAATTTGAAAGGGCAATTAAAGTCATTGATCCTTGAGTATAAAGATGAAGAAGCCCTAAAAGTGTTCAACGATAACAAGTAAAAAAATCTGAAGGTTAAACCTTTTAGTCTATAATTGTTGCCAATTAGTAGTTATGCTACTTTGAAAAGGGGTTATATTGCACGTGCAACCATTATGAGCTCCAAAACACCACCTACCCAAAGCAAGGGCAAAACTTCTCTGTCTTTAGTCAACGAGGCACTGCCTCTACCCGATGGCTATGGCCGTGTTCGGGAAATCATGAGCAATCTGGGCGACAGTGCATGGTCGCACGATTTCAGGACAGGTACCACCTGGTTCTCTTCACAATACAATCCATTTGTTGGTTTTATTCCTCCTGATCTAAAGGCTACCCAGGCAGAAAATATCTGGTGGGAAAGCACCCATCCAGATGATCGACACTTGCTCAAAGAAAGTGATCTTGCCTACAAGAACATGAAACAGGAGCGCCATGCCATGGAGTACAGGATTTTTGATGACAAGGGAAAGATGCACTGGGTTTTGGACAGGGGTGTGGTAGTTGAAAAGGATACAGATGGGAAGCCTGTTTTACTGGTCGGAACCCATGTTGATATCACAACAACAAAAGAACTTCAAGAAAAGATTGCCTTGCTCCTGGAACAGCAGAACAAAGAAATTGTCAGGGCCGTTATTGAAAGAACTGAACTGGACAGAAAAGAGATTGCCAATGTTTTGCATGAAAATGTCAATCAAATCCTCACTGCAGGCAGGATGATGCTGGAGTTTTTGCCAGTGATGGACAAGGCGATAGGAGAGTTTACAGAAAAAGTAAAACAAATCATATACAGTGCCGTTGACGAAGTCAACAAGATTTGCAATGACATCAACCCTGATTCGCTGACCCATATTCCTTTGACAGACCTTGTGACAGATCTAGTCAATCGCTTAAATAAAGGAAAGTCCATATCCATCACCTTTGATCACAGCGGTTTTTCCCCCAGTAAAAAGAAGAACAAAGACCATGAACTGACCATACTGAGAGCGATACAGGAATGTTTACAAACCATTGTTCATGAGTCTGCCGCCCAAGTGGCCACCATTCATCTTGAAAGCAACAATGATTTCATGCTGCTTGAGGTATTTTGTGATGACAAAAAGCTAAACATTAATCACTTGTCTGCCAATCTCCGGATCAAGAATATTGTCAATCGCTGTGATTTGTATGGGGGTAGTTTTCACCTGGAGAAAAAGAAAAACGAGGGAGTTTTGTTCAAGGCATCTATCCCTGTTTGATACCTTTTAGCTTTTAATTCCACTCGTGATGATTTCGGGAAAGATTGCGTAAATTATTTATTTCAATTTGACCATCATTTGATCTCCTCAAACTCCAGGTAATCACTGTCACTGGCCTTGCTGTTTTTTTGTACAGGTGAAGCTTTGGCCTGATGGTGTTGATAGGGTTGTTGTGCCTGTTGTTGGTATGCTTGTTGCTCTCTTACGCTATCGAATTGTTTTTTCACCTGCCTGGTTGTTTTTACCACTGGAATGAGAAAATTGACAATAAAACGGTAGGCAAAATAGATGGTGAAGGCAAGGAGCAGGTATCTCAACATGAGGCAAAATTAGTAAAATATGAAACGCTTAACAAGCTACAGGATCAATGCAAGGTGAAGTCATTGATGAAGTTTATTGCTTCCATTACTTTTTAAAAGCATTTCCCAGCTTATCGGCTATTTTGTCCATGAGGTTGCCAATGCCCACTTGCACTTTCTCGCTTTCCATAAACCGTGACAGAATGCTTGCCCAGAAATGGGTATGTGCTTTCTTTTCCCCAAATACGGAGTTGAGGGTCATGTTAAAATAATTTCCTTTCAGGTTCATCAGGCTTTCATCCATTTTGATTTCCAATGCCTTTTGTTTGTCGCGCAACGCTTTGATAGACCTGTTCAGTTCGTGAATGCTGCGAATGGGTTTGCTCATGTTAGTAGTCTTCATCCTCTTCCTCCTGTGTTGATGTATGAATGAACAGGCGGATCAGGGGGTTAAGAAATAATGGTTTTCTGAATAGGACGGAAATCAGGATGATCAGCAGAAAAACGCCACCCCCAGAAAGGAATCCCAACGTGGCACTGCCCAGCTTATCCGCCATGAACCAAGAGAAAGAGATGACCAGGAAGAGCAGGAAAAACAGCACCATGAAGCCTATCAGTGCAGTCAATATCAGCATGCTCAGGGTCCTGGAAAGACTCCTGACTGAAGTTAGCTTGAGCAACTGCAGCCTGGTTTCAAGGTATTCGGTCAGCAGTTTCCTGTTTTCCTGGTAGAAGTCGTTGAGGTTTTCTGGGGAAGGCATGGTTGAAGGGATGAGGGATGAGGGGTGAGGGGTGAGGGGTGAGGGGTCTTGTTCGATAGCTAAAGGTAGTTTATCGGTTGAAGAGAAAGATGACTTTCGTCATGGAAACCAATGATTTTGCTACTTCAACAGGCCTTAGGCCACCCAGCCTTTAGCTGGCAAGCTCAACTTCCCTAAACCTCCCTCATTCAACAGGCCGTAGGCCGGCTTCAACCTCTTCAACAGGCCCTAGGCCGACTTCAACCCCTTCAACCCCTCAACTATTTGGTCATTTCCCCCTAAATACCTATCTTTGCTTCGGAAACATGAAACAGATGAAGGGAACGGTGCCGTTCCCTTCTTTATTTCACAGAAGATGGCAACAGAAGAAAAAACAGTTCAGGTTAAGGCATTGGCCGAAAAATTGCTCGAATCGGAGCCCCAATACTTTTTAGTAAGGGTCAATGTTCGTCCGATCAACAACATCAGCGTTTATGTAGATGGTGATGAGGGTGTGACGATTGAAAAATGTGTCAAGCTTAACAGGGCACTGTACAAGGAGATTGTGGAAAAGGAGATATGCAAGGATGGTGAATTTGGACTGGAAGTTTCTTCCCCGGGTATAGATGAACCACTTTTGCTGCAAAGGCAGTTCATCAAGAACATTGGCAGGGTTGTTGAAATTGAAATGAAAGATGGCCGTGCATTTGAGGGAAAGTTGCTTGCAGCAGATGAAAAAGGCATAGAAGTGGACGAGGAAAAAGGGAAAGGAAAGAAACTGGAAGTCATCAAGCATGTTCTGCTATTTGATGATATAAAAACCACAACAGTTAAAATTGTATTCTAAAAAATAAAAGACAAGAACTCTAAATGGATATTTTATGGCAAGTATCAATCTGATCGAATCTTTCCAGGACTTCAAAGATGCAGAGAACATCGATCGTCCCACACTCATGAAAGTGCTTGAAGACGTGTTCAAGACACTGCTCCGCAAGAAATACGGATCTGACGAAAGTTTCGACGTAATCGTCAATACTGAAAAAGGTGACCTTGAAATTGTGCGCCATCGCATGATTGTAGAGGATGGTGCAGTTGAAAACCCGCTCATGGAAATCGAGTACAGTGAAGCGGTGAAGATCGAACCGGATTTTGAGGTGGGTGAAGAACTCTACGAAGAAGTCGACATCATGGATTTTGGTCGCCGTGCCATCCTCGCTGCCAAGCAAACATTGGCAAGCCGCATTGGAGACCTCAAGAAGAATGCACTTGTGAAAAAATACGGTGACCGTGTTGGTGATATCATCAATGCTGAGGTTTACCAGGTATGGAAAAAAGAAGTTTTGCTCATTGATGAGGATGGAAATGAACTCATCCTGCCCAAGTCTGAGCAGATCCCTTCTGATTATTTCAAAAAAGGAGAAAGCATCCGCTCGGTGATCAAAAAGGTGGAATTGAAAAACAATGCGCCTGTGATCATCCTTTCCAGGACACATCCATCTTTCCTTGCAAAACTGCTTGAGATTGAGGTGCCGGAAATTTTTGATGGCCTGATTGTTATTCGTAAAATCGTTCGTGAGCCTGGTGAGCGCGCCAAAGTGGCTGTTGAAAGCTACGATGACCGTATCGATCCAGTGGGCGCATGTGTGGGCATGAAGGGCAGCCGTATCCATGGCATCGTGCGTGAATTGAAGAATGAAAACATCGATGTGATCAACTTCACCAACAATATTCAGTTGCTCATCCAGCGTTCTCTTACACCAGCGAAGATTACAAGGATGAACATTGACAACGAAGGAAAGCGTGCTGAAGTATTTGTATCACCAGACCAGGTTTCACTGGCCATTGGAAAGCGTGGTGTCAACATCAAATTGGCTGAAGACCTTACTGATTTTGATATTGACGTGTACCGCGACAATGAAGGTGAAATGGCTGAATACGATATCGATCTCGATGAATTTAGCGATGAAATCGAAGGATGGATCATTGAAGAGCTCAAGCGCATCGGTTGTGATACCGCCCGCAGTGTGTTGGATCTTACTGCAACAGAATTGGAGCGCAGGACTGATCTTGAAAAAGAGACCATCGAGGATCTTCGCAATGTTTTGAGGGCAGAGTTCGAAAAAGACTAATCAGCAAAGCAAGCAAACAAGAAACAAGCAAAAAAAGCCCAGGAGGATAAATGTCAGAATCAAACACACCCAGGTTAATGGCCGCGGCCAAGGAGTTCAACATCGGTAAGGATACGTTGGTGGACTTTCTTGCCAGTAAGGGATTCAGCAAGGATGATCTCAAGCCGACTTCCAAGTTAACGGAAGACATGTATCATTCTCTGCAACAGGAATTCTCTTCTGATAAGGCCGCAAAGGCAAAAAGTGATGCCATTGAAATCCCTAAGGGATCATCAGGAGAAGCTAAAAAGAAGAAGGACGAAGAAGAAATTGTTTTCAAAAAGGATACCAAGAAAAAGGCGGAGCCTGAAGTGGCAGAGCAAGCTGCTTCCGCACCAGAGCCAGTTGCTGTAGAAGTACCTGCAATGGCCGCACCAGAAACGCCAACGGCCCCTGTCAAAGCTCCTTCAGAAGAAATGGCCAATGCTGCTGAAACTGAAGTGGAGATCACCAAAATCGACGCACCTGAATTGAATGGCCCCAAGATTTTGGATAAGATTGACCTTGATGCGATCAATGCCTCAACACGTCCTAAACGCGGGGAATCAAAAAAGAAAGCTGCTGCGAAATCTGCGGAGAAGACTCCTGAGATAGAAGCAGTTGTACCAGAAGAAATACTACCTGCTGAGGCAACAAAGCCAGCAGAGCCTGACAGGGTTAAAATTGAAGCTCCGGAGCTCGAGGGTCCCAAGATTGTCGGTAGGATTGAACTCAAGCCTGAAATGGAAGACAGGAGCCGCAGTGCAGATGTAAAAAGAAAACGCATTCGGATTCCCATAGAGAAAAAAGAGCCGGAAAGAACGAAGCCGTCCATTCAAAAAGGTGGAGCGCCTGCACCACAGCGTCAGTCAACCCCACGTGTGGGTGGGCCTCGCGTGGTCAGAAAAGGAGAAGTCAAGGAAATTGATGAGAAGGAAATCCAAAACAAAATCAAGGAAACACAGGCCAAGCTCTCTGGTGGCGGTGGTGGCTCAAAAGCCAAGATAACCAAGTCGAAACTTCGTCGCCTCAAGCGGGAGGAAATGGAAGCCGGTGCAGAAGGTGAGGGAGATGAAAAAATCCAGGTAACTGAATTTATCAGTGTGAGTGAATTGGCCAGTTTGCTGGATGTCAATTTTGCTGAAATCATTGGCAAGTGTATGAGCCTGGGTATCATGGTTTCGATCAACCAGCGTCTTGATGCAGAGGTGATTGAGCTGGTAGCCGGTGAGTTCGGATACGAAGTGGAATTCATCGACATGGAAAAGCAAATGGAGATGGAAGAGGAAGAGGAAGTTGATTCTCCTGAAGAACTCCTTCCCCGTGCACCAATCGTTACCATCATGGGTCACGTTGACCATGGTAAGACATCCTTGCTTGACTATATCCGCAACGCCAACGTGGTAGCCGGTGAGGCAGGTGGTATCACCCAGCACATTGGTGCTTACCATGTTGATCTTCCTACAGGAAAATCAATCACTTTCCTGGATACACCAGGTCACGAGGCCTTTACGGCGATGCGTGCCCGTGGTGCCAAGGTTACTGACCTTGCGGTGATTGTGATCGCAGCGGATGATGCGGTGATGCCTCAAACAAAAGAGGCCATCAGCCACGCACAAGCGGCGGGTGTACCGATGATTTTTGCGATCAATAAAATTGACAAGGACGGAGCCAACTCCCAGAAGATATACGAACAACTTTCACAGATGAATATTCTGGTGGAAGAGTGGGGTGGAAAATTCCAAAGCCAGGAAATAGCTGCCAAATCAGGATTGAACATTGATAAGCTCCTTGAAAAGATTTTGCTTGAAGCAGAATTGCTTGACCTCAAAGCCAATCCAGACAGGGAAGCCAGCGGTACCATCATTGAAGCAACGCTCGACAAGGGCCGTGGTTATGTAGCCACCATCCTTGTTCAAAACGGAACACTTCAACAGGGCGACCTGGTGGTGAGTGGACAGCACTATGGTAGGGTCAAGGCCATGATGAATGAGCGGAACAAGCGTGTAGACGCCATTCCACCTTCTTCACCTGTACTGATCCTTGGTCTCAATGGTGCACCACAGGCAGGTGAGAAGTTCAAGGTATACGAAGACGAATCGGATGCCAAGGAAATTGCCGGCAGAAGGGCACAGATCATGCGTGAGCAGGGCATCAGGACCAAAAAACATATTACGCTGGATGAGATTGGACGCAGGTTGGCACTCGGAAACTTCAAGGAACTCAATATCATCATCAAAGGTGATGTGGATGGATCTGTTGAGGCCTTGAGTGACTCCTTGCAGAAACTTTCCACACAGGAAATTGCCATCAAGGTGGTGCACAAAGCAGTTGGACAGATTACTGAAAGTGATGTATTGCTTGCTACAGCATCTGATGCGATCATCGTTGGTTTCAACGTTCGTCCTTCTATTCAGGCCAACAAGATTGCTGAAAACGAAGGTGTTCAGATCAAGTTGTACTCCATCATCTACAACGCAATCGAAGAAATCAAGAGTGCCATGGAAGGTATGCTTGAGCCGAAGATTGAGGAGAAAATTGTGGCCAATGTTGAAGTGCGTGAAGTGTACAAGTTTGACAAGGCCACCGTTGCTGGTTGTTATGTACTTGACGGTAAAATCAGCCGTAACAACAAGATTCGTATCATCCGTGATGGTATCGTGGAATATCCCAAAGGTGAAGGACAAAGCACAGAACTGGGCAGCTTGAAACGCTTCAAAGATGATGCGAAAGAAGTGAACCAGGGATATGAGTGCGGATTGACCATCAAGAATTTCAATGATCTCCGCGTAGGTGATGTGATCGAAGCGTTTGAAGAAACTGAGGTGAAGAGAACATTGTAGTTTCTTCCGTAGGGAAAGACTATTTATGAAAACTTTAAGTCAGGAGATTTTATCATAAGGCGGAATTCAATCATATTTGGAAACAGGAATTGCAGCATGAAAAGAATATTGATCGTATTGATTTTGGTGATCTCGGCCTATGCAGGTCAGGCACAGACCGCAAAGTTGTTGGCTGACAAGATTGTTGCCATTGTGGGAGACAAAATCGTATTGAAAAGCGATATTGTCAATTATATTGAGGACCAGAAACGCCAGGGCAATGAAATGCCAGAAAATGCTGAATGTTTCCTGTTGGAAAAGATGATGCAGGACAAGGCCCTTATTCTTCAGGCGGAGAAGGATTCACTTCCGGTTTCTGATGAAGAAGTTGAAGCAGAACTCGACCAAAGAGTACGTTATTTCATCATGCAATACGGTGGTAAAGAGGCTTTTGAACAAATTGCCGGACGTACCATTTACCAGGTAAAAGAAGATTTTAGAAAATCCATTCGCGAAGGAAGGCTTGCCAAATCCATGCGCGAAAAAATCGTTGAATACGTCAAAATCACCCCGAACGAAGTGAGGGAATATTTCAATAAGATTCCCAAAGACAGCCTGCCATTTTACGAAACGGAGCTTGTTATTGGACAAATTGTGATCCATCCCAAAGCAGGACGTGAACTTGAAAAGTTTGCCCAGGATGAATTGGCGGATTACCGCAGGCAAATTGAGGCAGGGCAAAAGACTTTTGAAACCCTTGCCAGGCTTTACTCAGAGGATCCAGGCAGCAAGCAGAATGGTGGCCGCTACGAAATCAATAAAACGCAAAAGGACTGGGATCCTGATTTCAAGAATGCCGCTTTCAGGCTGAAGGAAGGACAGATTTCTCCCGTCATCAAATCCAAGTTTGGTTATCATATCATCCAGATGGTCAGCAGAAATGGAGATGACGCCGTCATCCGCCATATCCTTCGCGTACCTGCTCTTCAGGACGAAGATGTTCAGGCAACCAAATTAAGGCTGGACTCTATCAGGACGAAGCTTGTGGCAGGAACCATCACATTCGGTGAGGCCGTTGACAAGAACAGTGACGACCAGAACAGCAAGTTCAGCGCGGGTATCATGAGTGGTCAGGGCGGTGCATTTGTTACCATTGATGAATTGGACAAGAACCTTGTGCCATATCTCGATAAATTAAAAGTGGGAGAATTTTCCCAACCCATGGTGTACAAGGATGAGCAAGACAAGCAAGCGGTAAGGCTTGTTTATCTTCAAAGCAAAACCGAGCCCCACCGGGAAAATATCCGCGACGATTACGATAGAATCGCACAAAGGGCACTGGCAGAAAAGAAAGAAAGAACCATTGACAAATGGTTCCAAAGCAAATTGCCTACCTACTACGTGATGGTTGACAAGGATTATCAGCAGTGTGAATCTTTGCGCAAACAATTCCCCAATTACGTCAGCAAATAGCATCCGTCAGCCGGGTTAAATTTTAAGGTTTTGTTTTTTAACCTTACATTCGCTGTTCTTATTTCGCTTTATGAGTGATGCCATCAAACACGAATGCGGTCTTGCATTTATCAGGCTGCTCAAGCCTTTTTCCTACTACCAGCAACAACAGGGTACGGCACTTTATGGCCTGAACAAGCTCTATCTTTTGATGGAGAAGCAGCACAATCGTGGGCAGGATGGAGCAGGCATTGCTTCTGTGAAACTCAATGCAGAACCGGGTTATCCTTTCATGCATCGCCTGCGCAGTGTTGCCCAACAAGCCATTGCTGATCTTTTTTCCCAGGTGGGAAAGGAAATCAATGAGCTGGAAAAATCACAACCTGAAATAAGAAAGCACCCTGGTCTGATGAAGGGGCATCTCAACTTTATGGGAGAGCTCTTGCTTGGCCATCTTCGCTACGGTACACAGGGCAAGAACAATGTAGAATTCTGCCATCCCTTCATCAAACGCGATATTATTCCTGCAAGAAATCTTGCACTGGCAGGGAATTTCAACCTGGTCAACACAGAAGAGCTTTTCAACATGGTTGATGTCAACCCTGGTGATTTTCAGAAGCAGAGTGATCTGGCTGCGATGATGGAGGTTGTTCATCATTTTATAGTGAAGGATGATGCGGCCAATCCCGGCAACATGTCTATTCCATCCATTTTAAAAAATGCATTTCAACATTTTGACGGTGGCTACAATGTTTGTGGACTGATTGGCAATGGAGATTCCTTTGTCATCCGCGATGCACATGGTATTCGTCCATCCTACTATTATGCCAACAACGAAGTCATTGTTGCTGCGTCCGAACGAGCAGCCATCAGGACCAGTTTCCATGTTGGAGAAAATGAAGTCAAGGAATTGATGCCTGGTCAGGCCTTGATTGTGAAGAGCGATGGAACCTGGAGTATTGAGCAGATCCTGGAGCCAAAACCCAGGCGGGCATGTAGTTTTGAAAGAATTTATTTTTCAAGGGGCGGAGACGAAAAGATATACAGAGAAAGGATTGGGTTGGGCTACAGGCTCAGCAGTAATGTACTCAAGGCCATCAACAATGACCTCAAGCATACCATCTTTTCTTTCATTCCCAATACAGCTGAGGTCGCATTTTATGGACTCTTAAAAGGAATGGAAGATTTCCTCAACCAGATCAAGGTGCAACGGATCATGGCATGGGACAAGGATTTTGATGAAGAGAAGTTGACTGAAATGATCAACAGAAAAATCCGTGTTGAGAAAGTGGCCATCAAGGATGTGAAAATGCGCACTTTCATCACGGAGGATTCCAACCGTTCTGAGATGGTGCAACACGTGTATGATGTTACCTATGGAACGGTGCAACCCAATGTGGATACCTTGGTGGTGATCGATGACTCCATCGTACGTGGCACAACACTCAAAGAAAGCATTGTCAGGATGCTGTCAAGGTTGAAACCTGTCAAGATTATTGTCCTATCCTCTGCTCCCCAGATCCGTTATCCGGATTGCTATGGGATTGACATGAGCAAGCTGGGAGATTTTATTGCTTTCAAGGCTGCCTTATCCTTGTTGAAAGACAGGGGCCAATTTGGCCTGCTGGATGAACTCTACAACAAATGCAAAACATTGAGGGAGAAGGGAGAACTGCATACTGAAAACGTTGTCAAGCAGATCTATGGCTCTTTCACTCCACAGGAGATCTCTGCAAAAATTGCCCAACTCATTACTCCTGAAGAGGTGTCTGTTCCAGTAGAAGTGATTTATCAAACCATTGAAGACCTGCACGATGCCTGCCCTGGCAATCTTGGCGACTGGTATTTTACCGGAAATTACCCAACCCCCGGTGGAAACAGGGTGGTGAACATGGCTTTTATCAACTTCATGGAAGGCAAGGATGTAAGGGGGTATTAGATTTCAATCTTTTATCGTTTTTTGCATAAAAAATATTTTAAAATTTACTCGGTCAAATTAATTTTCAAAATTTGGAAATTCTCTAAATCTGTCCTAATATGCACCCTGTTAATTAAATGTTATCTATTGTTTAAGATATTTACAAAATAGTTGTACAAAATTGACCCTAAACTCGTTTATATAGCCTTTGTTTAACAATAGGCATATAAATATTAAACATGAATAATTTAAATTGAAATCAAATGAAGAAAACAGCGATCAAAGTTTTGATGTTCCTGTTCTTTTCTGCAATCATGACCGTTTCGATGGGTCAGCAGAAAAAAACATTCACTGGAACCGTACTTGATGAAGCCAGCGCGCCTGTTCAGGGTGTTACTGTGCAAGTCAAAGGGTCCCAGACATTTTCATTAACAGATGCTACTGGGTCTTTCGTGATCAGTACAACTGTTGCCAACCCTACCCTTGTTTTTTCCGGTGTCGGGTTGAACAAGGTTGAACTTTTGGCTTCTGCTTCAATGGTTGTTTCAATGAAAGCGAACAGCAATTTGTTGAATGAAGTAGTTGTCACAGGATTTGGTGATAAAAAATCTACCCGCAAACTGTCTTATGCCATCCAGGAAGTAAAGGGTGGAGACGTTGCTAGAGCAGGCCAAGTCAATATCGTCAATTCCCTTCAAGGAAAAGTGGCAGGTGTGATGGTTAACCAGGGTGCTGGCGGACCTTCTTCAAGTTCAAGGATCAGGATCCGTGGTAATGCTTCTTTGAGTGGCAATACCATGCCACTGATTGTAATTGATGGGGTGTTGATTCAGCCTGGAACTTCTGGTGCTGACAGCTGGGGTGATGCCCGTGACTTCGGAAACCAAATGAAAAATTTGAATCCGGATGATTACGAAAGTGTTACTGTTTTGAAAGGTTCTGCAGCCAGTGCGTTGTATGGATCTCAGGCATTGAACGGTGTTTTGTTGATCACCACCAAGAAAGGCCGTGAGCGTCCAGGCATTGGTGTAAGTGTTGCCCAAACCAATACAATTGAGCAAGTGTGGAGAATCCCAGCCATGCAAAATGAGTTTGGTGGTGGCATCAATCCATATTTCGACAAAGCTCCAGATGGTTCTGATGCGATTGCAAACAACAGTTTCTCTCCTTACTACAGCTTTGGCCCCCGCCTTGACGGACGAATGATTACTGATGCAGATGGTGTTAAGCGTCCATATGTAGCCAATGATCTGATGTCTTTGTTCCGCAATGGTAGTATCAACAATACCAACGTTGCCGTTGAGGGTGGAAGCGACAAGACCACATTCAGGTTCTCTTATACCAATACGAACAACAGGTCTATTCAGCCAACAAATGAATTCCAGCGCAACAATTTTAACTTGCGTGCTACCCAGAAAATTGGAAAATACGTGTCCATGGATGCCTCCATGGCATATGCTACTTCGAACAGCGTCAATCCTTTTCTACAGGGTGGAAACTCTAATCCTTTGTTCAGGTTTGCCTTTTCCAACTCAAGGAACCTGCCTTTGGACTATGTTTTGAACAATTTTCTCAGCCCCAATGGCGGATCCAATGTGGTAGCTCCTTACTTGAGGGGTGCCAACATAGGACCATTGTGGCAGTTGTACCAAGTCAGGATCAACCAAAAAGAGGACCAGATCCTTGCCAATCTTGATTTGAATGCGAAAATCAGGCCATGGTTGACTGCATTGGTGCGCAGCAACATCAACGCACTCAATGTTGAACGTGAAAGCAAGAGCCCTGGCGATGGTGTCGGTTTCGGTATCGGACCCAACTCTGCTGGTGGATATTCTTTGTTCCTGAGCAATTCAAAAAATGCACGTATCCAAGCCTTGTTGACTGCAAGCCGCAAAGCAGGTGAGGATATTGACTATAATGTAACTGTCGGTGGTGAAACCCAGCGTGGTCTTGGTGGTCGTCAGCAGAGTTCTTCCACTAGTGGTGGCCTGCGTATTCCCAGGATTTTCTCAATCGCCAATTCATTGAATGCTGCATCTGCAAGTGCAGGGGTGTTTCCACAAAGTAGGCTTGATGCGATGTATGCTTATGGTGATGCAACTTGGAAAGACATGATTACTGTTAATGCAAGTCTTCGCAATGACTGGAACAGTACTTTGACATATCCTGACGGCAGTGGTGATTTCTCTTATATGTACCCTTCAGTTGGTGCATCATGGGTATTCACTGAACTGCTTCAAGATTCAAAAAAGTTGGCCTGGTTGAACTTTGGTAAGCTTCGCGGTAGCCTTGGTTACACAGGTGCTGGTACAGGTATTTTTGCCACCACAAGTGGTAACTACGGTTTGCTTGGTAATCCTTTGTTGCCCAATGGAACGCCTTTGCCTCAGTATGGTTGGGGTGGATACGGTTTGGGTAACCTCAACCTTAAGCCAATGCGTGCACGTGAGTTTGAATTTGGATTGGAAGCAAGGATGTTGGATAGCAGGATTCGTCTTGATGTAGCCTATTACAAGAAAAATACCTTCAACCAGATCCTTAACCTGAGTGCTCCTGCAGAAAGCGGAACACCTAGCCGTCAAATCAACGCTGGTAACATCCAGAACCAAGGTATTGAAGCGGTTTTATCTGCTACAATTGTTCGGAAGAAAAACTTTGAGTATACCACAACTGTAAACTTCACCCGCAACCGCAACAAAGTTGTTGAATTGTATCCTGGTGTTACACAAGTCGAATTGGATTTGGCTTTTGGTGCAGACGTTCAATCAGTTGCCCGTGCAGGTAAAGACTACGGTACCATCATCACCAACTATGCGTATGCTACCAATGATAAAGGTCAGCGTGTGTTGAATGCAGATGGTTTATTCATCCGCAGTGGTTCATACGGTCAAGGGTTTAAAGAAGTTGGAACCATGATGGAAAACTTCCTTGCAAGCAATTTGCATGAAATCCGTTATAAGAACTTCACCATGTTTGCTCAGTTTGATGCAAAAATAGGAGGCAAGATGGCTTCAGCAACACACCAATATGGTTCACAGTATGGTAGCTTCGAAAGTACTTTATACGGTCGTACCAAAGAAACTGGTGGTGTTGAGTGGACAGATGCAACTGGTGTAAAGCGCCAAGATGGCATTGTTCCAGACGGTGTATTCGGAAAAGGTGTTGTAATCAATGGCCGGAATGTTGAAGGCATGTCCTATGCTGAAGCATTGAAATTGGGCTTGAAACAACCAATTCCAGCCTGGACCTATTACAATGGTATCGCAAGCTGGGGAACTGGTATTCGTGAATATTCTATTTTTGAAAATTCATGGGTTGCCGTACGTGAAGTTTCTGTTGGATATGAACTACCTAAAGCAATGGCCAACAAAATTGCCATGCAGCGTTTACGCCTCAATTTGACAGGTCGTAACCTTTTCTACCTCTACAATACAACACCAGATCACATCAACCCTGAGAGTGTATTCTCCAGCAGGGCGGGTGCATTTGCTGAGTATGGCGGTATGCCATGGGTAAGACAATTTGCGGTCTCATTGAATGCAGGTTTCTAAACAACTGAAATTCATTTTATTTAATTACATGAAAAGTTTAATACAATGCAGATAAAAAATAAACTATTTTCAACAGCATTGGCACTGAGTGCACTGATTTTCGTTGGTTGTCAGAAACAAGATTTTGTTGCACTCAATACCAACCCAGATGTGCTTTATTCAGTCAAGCCAGAAGAACAATTCTTCAACGCAGGAAGACTCGCCCATGGTTCTGATTTCGAGCAGTTCTATGACAACTACCGCAGGATCATGCATTGGATGCAAATGACTACTGCACAAGGTGGTAACAATGCGACCACTTTCACAGAGTTTGGAAACTTCAATGCACGTTATTCAATCTTTTTTCCTGGGATAGGTAGCGTAACGACTGACGTTGCCAAGCTTACCGAGAAAATGTCAGATGCCGATAAAGCTTCCCGTCAGATGCTTGTGGCCATGGCCGAAGTAATGAAGATTTATTATGCCTTCTACGTTTCAGATATCAATGGTTCGCTTGCTTATACAGAAGCATTTGATTCAAGGTATGGCGGAACTTTCACTCCGAAGTGGGAAAGCCAGCAAACCCTTTTCAATGCTTGGGAGGCAAGGTTGAAAACCCTTTCTGCTACGCTGAAAGCGGGTGCAGCCAACCAAATCACCCTTGGAAATTATGATCAATACTATGCTGGTAACAATACCCGTTGGGCCAAGGCTGCCAATGCACTTCGCATGCGCATCGCCATGCGTATGCTGAAGAGGGACAATGCAAAGGCAACTGCCATTCTTAAAGAGTGTGTTGCTGATGCTTCAAACCTGATGTCATCAAACGACGACAGCTGGGTTTACCTTGCACACCAAAGCTTCACCGCAGGCGGAAACTGGAATCCAGATGGATTCAGGGCTCCAGAACCTACAGTAAACTTCATGTGGAGTACTACAGATCCTCGTCTTGGACTGTTTTATCGCAGGAACAACTATACCCAGGCAAATATTGCTACTGCCATTGCAGCCCGTGTATTGAATGCTGGTACAATGGAACCCGCACGAAGGTTCGTTGGTGCACCAGTAAGCCCAGACAGGGTAGCCACTCCTGCAATAGCCCAATGGTTCACTGGTAGAAGGGCAAATGCGAACTTGGTTCTGGATACCATTTCTTATATCCAACAGCGTATGTTCCAACCAACTTTTGGAGGTGGAACGGGTCAAGCATTTTTCCCTGTGATCACCTATGCCGATCAACTGTTCATGAGGGCTGAACTCGCCCAAAGGGGTATTACAACTGAAACAACCCCAACCGAAACCCTCTACAACAATGGTATTAGGGCGTCCATCCAATTCTTCAACACAAGGGCAGCAGCAGCAGCAGTTGAAGAATATGTGCCTGTTACTGATGCACAGATCAATACTTATTTGGCCAACCCTACTGTTAGGTTTGCTGCTGCCAAGGCGCTTGAGCAAATTGCTGTGCAGTCTTTCATCAACTTCTACAAGCAACCCAACGAGGCTTGGGCGCTTTTCAAGAGGACAGGAATGCCGAATAAAAATACTGCGCTTGCAAACAATGATATCATGATCAATGGAACAGTATTCTCTATTGCAAGAAGGGCTATTGTCGGTAATCCTTCTCCTGCAGATCTTAACTTTGTCAACAAGCAAGCTGCAATTGACGACATGAAAAAAGATACTGAATTTGGAGACCAGCTCCTCCCTTATGGAAGGGTTTGGTGGGACAAGCAATAATCTTATTCGCATCGACCAATATCAGTGCCAGTCAGTTCATACTGACTGGCATTTTTTTGGTCTGTATACATCTCATAATCGTTAATTTTGCTGGTATGAAGAATAGATTGTTTTGTATTATGATGATCTTGGCTTCTTTACCTGGCTTTCATTCCAATGTTTTCGCACAATCGAAAACCAAGGTTTATGTATCTGTCCTTCACCAAATACGACTCATGTCTCCAAAAACGGGTGGATCGTTTTTAAACGCGTCTTCTCCAAAATTCTTTGCCCTGGTATTGCTTTCACCTGACTGCCCAATGTCTGTCAATTATACCAAAACCTTAAATGGCTTACAGCAGCAATTTGGGGATACCCTTCAAGTAATGGGCATACTCCCTGGTATGACTTATGAAGATTCAACCATTCTTGGTTTTGCAAAAGAGTATGGCTTGCGCTTTCCTCTTTATGTCGATAAAAAAATGCATCTTTCCAGGAAGTTACAAGGCGAGGTTACACCTGAGGTTTTCTTGTTGGATGCTGATGGCCAGTTGGTTTACCATGGGGCAATAGACAACTGGTTGGCAGGAATCGGTCAGAAAAGGCAAAAACCCAATGAACATTATTTACTTGATGCAATCAACCAATCCTTGTTGGGTCAAACAGTAAGTATCCCTTACGTTAAGGCACAAGGTTGTATCTTAAATGACTATTGATGATGTATAAATTTTCTTTTTTCTCCATTTTTTTTACTTTGCTCTGCGGCAAACTCTCTGCACAGATTCCCAACTTTATTCAGGATGTAGCACCCATTGTGCATACAAAATGTACCCCTTGTCACCGGCCCAATGAGGCTGCACCATTTTCGTTGATCAGCTATGAGGATGTTTCGAAAAGGGCAAGTTTTATAAAGAAAGTCATTTCCTCAGGATACATGCCACCCTGGAAGGCTCATCCTGATTTTGTTGAATATGGGAATGACCGGTCCTTGACTGCTGCAGAAAAGTCAACCATTATTCAATGGGTGGACAACAATGTTCCTCGTGGAAATGGTGAGATCAAGAACATCAGCAACCTGATCAAGATGCGTGGCGTCACTTCCTATCACAGGAATCCTGATACTACGCTAAAAATGCCAAAGTCAATGGAATTGAAAGATGATAATGTCGAGCGTTTTGTAATGTACAAAATACCATTCGACCTTAAACAAGCCTTCAATGTTGAAGCCATTGAATTTTATACCAACAATAAAAAAGTAATTCATCATGTCAACTATAGTATTCACGAGGCTCCTGATAATGTCCCGTTGACAACCGGTCCGGAAATGATTGATCTTTCTGTGGATGATCCTCGCATGACAGACCAATGGAGGCCACTTAAACCAACCATTGAGTATTATGGTGGATGGATTCCTGGTGCAACTTTTGAAAGTTATCCAAAAGGAATGGGATGGGTTTTGCCCAAGCGTGGTGTAATCATCCTTACCATACATTTTGCACCATTGGCAAAAAAAGAAGATTGTATTGCAGGCATCAATTTATTTTTTACCAAGGAAAAGATTGACCGCAAGGTTAAGGTAATCAGTTTTGGCTCTGGTGGGATAGGGGAAAAACAAATCCTGCCAACACTCAGGTTGTTGCCGAACAGGGTGCAAACTTTTTCTTTGACGGTATCAAACCCAGGCGAGGATTTTTCGGTACTCTATGTATGGCCCCATATGCATTTGCTCGGCAAGGAGTTTAAGGCATATGGCATTAGTCCGCAGGGGGATACCATTAAACTCGCCCATATTCCCAACTGGGATTTCAGGTGGCAGGAAATTTATCGATTCAAACGATTGGTGAGGATTCCCAAGGGAAGCAAATTATTCATCCAGGGTACCTATGACAATACTACCAATAACCCCTTTAATCCTTTCAAACCTCCAGAAATGATATTTTCTTCTGGGAACATGGAAACCACCAGCGAAATGCTTACCATGATCATGGTGTTCTTACCCTATCGTCCAGGGGATGAACAGGCTGATATTTCTGTGCCCGGAAGATTACCTTAACGAAGTTTGATGAAGTTTCTCCCAATCCATACATTGATTTTTTTCTTGCTTTGCGCTACATGTGCAATTGCACAACCGCAAAAACATTTGTTGCGAGAGGTTACTGCAAGCGAATCAGGGTTAGACTTTGTGAACACCATCACCGAAAATGATTCTATCCATATATTCAAGTATGAGTACTTGTACAATGGCCATGGTATTGGTGTTGCTGATTTTAACAGGGATGGCCTGGAAGATGTATTTATTTCCGGGAACATGGTACCGAGCAAATTATTCATCAACAGGGGTAAGCTCCGGTTTGAGGATGCAACAGCCAATTCAAATTTGGCAGGCAATGGTGCATGGCGCACAGGGGTAACCATTGCAGATGTAAATGGTGATGCCTGGCCTGATATCTATATCTGCCATTCTGGCCCTGTTGCTGGTCTTGCACGCAGCAACGAGCTTTACATACACCAGGGTCTTGTCAATGGCTTGCCGGTTTTCAAGGAGATGGCTGTTGAACTGGGTGTCGATGCTCCGGGTACACTGTCTACGCATGCTGCTTTTTTCGATTATGATCTTGATGGAGATCTGGATATGTTTTTGGTGAACCATTCGAACCATACTGTCAACCCATACCTCAATACTTCAAAGATCCGTGCTGTTCCAAACATGAGTTTCGGTAACAGGCTTTTTCGCAACGACAGGAGCAACAACAACCAGTTTAAGTATGTTGATGTTACCCTGGAGGCGGGCATTATCAATAACGCCTTGAATTTTGGTCTTTCTGTTGCTATCGCAGACCTGAACAAAGATGGCTGGCCGGATATTTATACTTCAAGCGACTATACTGAACAAGATTATTGTTATCTCAATACCAAGGATGGCCGTTTTAAACAAGTCCTCCAATCATCTTTCACCCATGTAAGCAAGTTTTCCATGGGTTCTGATATTGCAGACATCAACAACGATACATGGCCCGATGTATTTACGTTGGACATGTTGCCGGAAGATAATTTTCGCCAAAAATTGCTCAAGGGCCCTGATGAATACGACACCTATCATTTATTGATTGACAGCGGATATTTTCATCAGCAGATGAGAAACATGCTTCATCTTCACAAGGGGATTGATGAAAAGGGCAACATGAGGTTCAGTGAAATTGGTCAGCTTTCGGGTATCTCAAATACCGACTGGAGTTGGTCTGCATTGTTTGTGGATCTTGATGCAGACGGATGGAAAGACCTGATGGTTACCAATGGATACCTGAGGGATTATACAGACAATGATTTTCTCAAGTATACCGTGGCGGACGAACAACTGGCTCAAGCAGCAAAGGGAAACCTGAATTTCAAGACCTATGAGTTGGTAACCAAAATGCCATCCAATAAACTGCAGAACTATATTTTCAAAAACAATGGTGACCTGACATTCAAAAATGTAAGTGATGAATGGGGGTTTAACATGAAAACAGTTTCAAACGCAGCTGTGTATGCTGACTTTGACAATGATGGAGACATGGATCTCATCATTGGAAACAACAACGAACCTGTCCAGCTTTTTGAGAACCAGGCAAGACAAACCTTGCCCAACAATTATCTGCAGGTCAAACTCAAAGGAAAGGATTGGAATGCTGATGCCCTGGGATCCAAAGTTTTTGTATACAGCAATGACAAGAAGAATCCTGTTCAATTTCACGAACTGACAACCACAAGGGGCTACCAAAGCGCTGTATCGGGTCTTTTGCATTTTGGTCTAGATCCTGCTGCAGTCGTTGACTCCATTAAAGTAGTGTGGACAGACGGCACTACATCCCTTGTGTACCATCCTGCATTGAATACCCGCATTTTCATTGCACAGGAAAAAGTTTCCGGTATGCATACGGCTGCCGCAAATGGACCCCGTTTATTTAAAGACATTACAGAAAGCAGCAAGCTGGATTTTGTTCATCAGGAGAATGAGTTTGTTGACTTCAAGGTTGAAGTACTCTTGCCATATCAGCTCTCTAAAATGGGACCAGCATTGGCAACCCAGGATGTCAATGGAGACGGACTGGATGATGTTTTTGTAGGAGGTGCTATCGGTCAATCTGCAGCGTTGTTTATCCAGATCGATGGAGACCGGTTCATACGTGCAACTGTTCAGCCATGGGAAAAAGAGAAGGACCATGAAGACGTAAAGGCGGTTTTTGTCGACTTGAATAAAGACGGGTATCCAGATCTCTATGTCGTTTCCGGGGGCAATGAGTATGACGACAAATCACCTGAATACCGTGATAGGGTCTATGCCAATGATGGAAATGGCAACTTTGCTCTGGTCCCGGACATCTTGCCCAAGACCATGATGAGCAGTAAAAATGCCATCGCATTTGGTGATATTGATGCAGATGGAGACATGGATCTTTTTGTTGGTGGGGGATATGTACCAGGCTCCTTCCCTGAGATATCAAGAAGTTTTTTGTTGCGCAACGATACAGAAAAAGGGGCTTTTAGGTTCACCGATATCACAGAACAATGGTCCAAGGATCTTCTGTTTCCCGGCATGATCAATGCTGTCGTCTTCCAGGATTTCAATGCTGATGGCAAAATTGATATTGTGCTTGCTGGAGAGTGGATGCCCATCAAGATGTTTGCCAATACTGGAGCTGGTTTCACCAATAAGACTGGCAGCCTAGGGTTCACTGACACCGGTCTCTGGTCTTCATTATTTCTTGATGATGTCAATAACGATGGCTATCCAGACATCATTGCGGGAAACGTGGGCAACAATTTACAGTTCAAGGCTTCTAAGGAAACTCCGATAGAAATGGTTGTAACAGATGTTGATGACAATGGCTCTCCAGAAGTGTTGTTTTGTTATTATATCAACGGGAAAATGTATCCTGCTGCCTCCAGGGATGAATTGCTGGACCAGGTGGTTCCGCTCAGGAAAAAGTTTATCAAGTACCACCAGTATGCCACTGCAGGAGTTGAGGATATCGTTCCGGCCCAGAAATTGAAGACAGCAAAGACCCTTGACCTGACTGAACTTCATCATGTTGTTTACCTGAGTGATGGCAAAGGAAAATTTGTGAAAAAGCTTTTACCCAACGATGTTCAGGTATCCCGCATATTTTCAGTCAATCGATTGGCATTGCACGGTATGGATACCGCCTATCTCTTAACAGGAAATTTTTATCCCTGGAGAACACAATGGGGGCAGAATGATGCAGGATATGGAAGCTTGATTCAGTTCAAGGCCGACAAACTGATTTCTTTGTCTACCATTGATACAGGCTTGTATATCGATGGCGATGTTCGACAAACAGCTGTGATTGGTTCATCCGGCAACGGGCGATTGATCATCTCTGCAAAAAATAATGGCAAAGTTCAGGTTTTGAAAATACGCGAATGAAAATAACATTGAAGTCTATTGTTTTCTTTTTCTCTTTCATTTTTGCGCAATCAACCTTGATGGCACAAAAGCGTGAACTGCTGATTCATCGTGCTCAGCAGGCCATCACCAACGTCATTGTTCACGATATATTTTCTCCACCAGTTGCAAGCAGGATTTATGTGTATGCAAGTATTGCTGCTCATGAATCTATGGCGGTTTCTGGCACATCGCATTCTTTTCATACCCTGAGAAATGATTTTACTCAGCCCAGTCCCGTGGCATTTGAAGGACGGGTTCATGCCGAAGCAAGTGCGGTCTACGCCATGATGTTGACTGCATCAAAGTTGGTATTTTCTGAGGCCAGATTGCTGGACTCTCTTTCTGCCATTGCTGCTGCATTCAAAGACGTTGAACCTGCACGTCTTGCTGCTTCCATGGAATGGGCAACAGTGGTGTCAAATGCGGTTGTATTGTGGTCCAAAACAGATCGTTACGCAGACACCAGAAAAATGAGGCGCTATTCCCTGATCAAAGACAAGTCTGCATGGTCTCCTACTCCTCCCGGTTATTTTGCTCCCGTTGAGCCGCATTGGGGGAAATTGAGGACCGTTGTATTGGATACCTTGTCCAAGTTCCAACCCAAACGCCCCGTTCCCTTCAGTGATTCCGCGGCCTCTCCTTTTTTTCGACAGGCTGAGCAAGTGTTTCGACATACAAAGACCATGCCCAAAGAAGACTCAGCCATTGCATTGTTTTGGGATTGCAATCCTTTCCATCTGACTGTTCAAGGGCATTTGAATTTTGCCACAAAAAAACTATCTCCAGGTGGGCACTGGATGAGTATTGCAGGCATTGCCGCCAGGCAAAGCAATGCATCCCTTGAGAAATCACTGAAAGCCTATCTTTTTACTTCCATTGCTTTGTATGATGCATTCATAAGTTGCTGGGATGAAAAATACAGGAGCAATGTCATTCGACCTGAAACCTATATCAATGCTTATTTGGATCAAAGCTGGCGTCCGTTGCTGCAAACACCTCCATTCCCCGAGTACACCAGCGGGCACAGTGTCATCAGCGCTGCATCTGCTGTTGTGTTGACCCAGCTTTTTGGTCCTGATTTCAAGTTCCGTGATGATACAGAAGTTCCTTACGGTCTTCCAATAAGGTCGTTTACTTCTTTTTGGCATGCAGCGAATGAAGCTGCCATGAGCCGTTTCTACGGAGGCATACACTACAAGGGTTCAATTGAGAATGGAATCAAACAGGGAGAACTGATTGGTTTGAAAGTTGTTCAAACCATGAAAGAGCGGTTCAGGAAATAAGTTGAATGGGTTGAAGTCGGCCAAGGCCTGTTGAAGAGGTTGAAGTAATTGTTTAGAGAGGTTGAGGGAGGTTAAGAGAGGTTTAGAGACGTGAAATACATTTAAATGGTCATTTGGAACGTTTCTGGAAAAACGCAAAAAGGGCTCATGCAAAATAGCGTGAGCCCTTTTTCTATAAACTAGTAAAATTAAATCTTCAACCCCCTCAACCCCTTCAACTTCCCTCAACCTCTCTCAACCTCACTTCAACCCATACTTCACCATATACCGATCATACAACTGTTTGTGTTTGTCAGTAAGGCTGACCATGCGTCCACCGATCATGACCAGTGAAATATTGCTGCTGCGCATGTCGAGGATGTCTCCTTCGCTGATGACTATGTTGGCATCTTTGCCTGTTTCAATAGAGCCTGTGCGGTCTGCAATGCCGAGAATTTTCGCTGCATTTAATGTGATAGAAGACAGTGCTTCTTCTTTTGTCAATCCGTAAGCCGCTGCCGTGCCTGCCTGAAAGGGAAGGTTCTTGCCCCTTTGCTGACCATCTTCATCACAAATCGCAAACTGTACACCTGCTTTTTGAAGCAAGGCAGGAAGTTGATAAGGAAGATCAACGCCATCATCGGCCAATGTAGGAAGTGCATGCATCTGGCTGAGGATGACAGGGATGTTGTTGCGCTTGAGGATATCACCCACCTGGTAACATTCTCCTGCACCAACCAGTACAATATCAAATCCAAACTCAGTCTTGAAATCAATGGCAGCAAGGATTTCACGCACCACATTGCAACGGATGAAGAGTTTTTGCTTTTTGCTGAACAACCCTTCTACAGCTTGAAACTTGATGTTGGTCTGTGTTTTGACGGCCTGATCATTGTAGGCCTTAGCGGCACGGAAAAAATCCTTGATTTCTTCGAGCTGCTCAATTCCTCTTTTCAATGGATCTACCTGTGGGCCTTGTCCACCTCCAAATCCGCCATAGCGGCTGGGCCTGTTGTACAGGGCAGGGATGTTCATGTGAATGGCGTTGTCGGTCGCATAGGCGGCATCTTCCCAGTTCCATGCATCCAGCTGAACCACAGAAGAGGAGCCACTGATGGTGCCCCCTTGAGGCACGATGTTGGCATGGGTGATGCCATTCGTCTTCAAGGTATTGATCACTTTTGAATCGGTATTGTAGGCAACAAGCGAGCGGATGGAGGGATTGTATTCTCCAATTTCTGTTTCATCAGCTGTTGCACGAATTGAATTCACTTCAACAAGTCCAAGATTGGAATTGGAAAGGATGAGTCCAGGGTAAACATGTTTTCCTTTTGCATCTACCTTGAAAGCATCTGTGGATGCAGCAATGCCTGCACCGATGTTGGTGATTTTTCCATCGCGGATTTCAACAGAAGTATTGTTGAGCACTTGTCCGTTTCCAACATGTACAGTACCATTCATGATGATGACGGGCGCTGTTTGTTTTGATACAGGATAAACAGATTCCTGTGCGTTGGCAACAGCTGTAAAGGCCATGCCTGCGAGTATGCTGAATAATATTTTTTTCATGAGAATTTTTTTATTGCTGATTAGTCTTGATCAATGGTGAGGATTCCGTGGCTGTGTTCATGATCGCCACAGTTCATGAGAATTGAATAGCTTGGGGTTGGAGGAGCCATCGGGCCGCCGGACCTTTTTTCACCATTCATTTTCTGGATCAACCTGTTCCGCTCTGCGGTTTGCTGCTTTCTCATTTGGGCATCTTTTTCCCTGTCGAAATAAATGATGCCATCCACCATTGTTTTTTCGGCCTTCGCATAAATGCTCAAAGGATTGTCGCTCCACAAAACCAAGTCAGCATCCTTGCCAACTTTGATGCTTCCTACACGGGCATCAACATGCAACATTTTGGCAGGATTGAGGGTGACCATTTTAAAGGCATCCTCTTCTCCCATTCCCCCAAACTTGATGCTCTTCGCAGCCTCCTGGTTGAGGCGGCGTGCCATTTCTGCATCATCAGAATTGATGGCAACATTCACTCCCACTTTGGACATGATGGTGGCATTGTAAGGAATGGCATCCAATACTTCCATCTTGTAATTCCACCAATCAGAGAAGGTGGAAGCCGCTGCACCATGGGCTTTCATCTTGTCTGCCACTTTGTATCCTTCCAGTATATGGGTGAAGGTGTTGAACCTGAAGCCCAATTTCTCGCCCACTTTCATGGCTGCGTTGATCTCACTTTGCACATAGGAGTGACAGGTAATGAACCTTTTCTTGTTCATGATCTCAACCAAGGCCTCCAGTTCCAGGTCGCGGCGAACCGTTTCATAGGGATCTACTGTAACAGGCACAGTTTTCTTTCCTTTCACAACAGGAACAGTAGTTGCTGATGCTGCTTTGATCGCTGCTTCATAATCCTTGGCACGGGTGAATGCATCTGTCAATACCTGCTCAACACCCATGCGGGTATCAGGGAAACGGGTATTGCCCTGTGAAGAAGAAGAACGTTTCACGTTTTCTCCCAAGGCAAATTTGATGAATCCATCAGATCCTTCAAATTTCAGCTTATCGTCATTGGCACCCCAACGCAACTTGATCAATTGTGTCTGACCGCCGATCGTATTGGCAGAACCATGAAGGATATGCGATGATGTAACACCGCCGCTGAGCTGGCGGTAGATATTGATGTCATCAGGATTGAGGTTGTCTGCTATGCGCACTTCTGAAGTAACAGACTGACCACCTTCGTTAATGGATGATGCTGCAATATGAGAGTGCTCATCGATGATACCAGCAGAAAGGTGTTTGCCAGTTCCGTCAATTACTTTTGCAGTGGCATCTTGCAGGTTCTTTCCTATTTGCGCAATTTTTCCATCCTTTACCAATACATCTGTCCCCTCAAGTCTTCCTTCCTTTTCATTGGTCCAAACGGTTGCGTTCTTGATCAGCACCACTTCTTGCTTGGGTGCCGCTGTCCATCCATAAGGCGTAAATGGATAGGTTACTTCACCCATTTTACCGGCCATTTTTTTCTTTGCAGTGTCTGCTGAAATAGTTGCTGCAGCTGCAGTGTAGGCAGATACCGTCCAGGTGAGTTTGTTGCCTTCTGCATCTTCACCGTAGCCATTCCATTCTGCTCCGTTTTTCAAACCACTGAGGCGAAGCATGTTCCTGGATTTCTTCTCGGGCGTGAAATTCAGTTTAACCATCTTGCCATCAAAGGTGAATTTGGCAGCAATGGTATCTGTGTTGATGATATTGGCAGCATTGGCTGATTTTACTTCCAGCGCATAGGTTTTGGTGCCTTGTGTGGATGTGATGGCCAATGAATATTTTCCTGTAACATCCAACCATTTCTCAGGTTTGATGCTGTACTTGTTGCCCTGTATCCAGTTTTCGATGATGGATGTTTTTTCGCTGAAAACATTGCCTGTGGTTACCAGGAAGTTCGCGATTTTACCTTGTTCCAGTGAGCCCACCATATTGCCCATTCCCAACGTATTGGCAGGGGTGCTTGTCAATGCTTCGAGGGCCTTGCTTTCTGAGAGGCCATTCTCAATGGCTTTGCGGAGGCTTGACATGAATGCTGAAGGGGAGCGAAGGTCTGCAGTGGTAAGGCAGAAAGGTATCTTGGCTTTTTCCAGTGCCGCGGCGTTGGTTGGTGCCAGTTCCCAATGTTTCATGTCTGCCAGTGAAACAAATCTTGCATCATTGGGGTCTTCAACATCCATGGCCATGGGGAAGTTCAAAGGCACAATCAGGGTGGATCCTGTAGCAGCAATCTCAGCGATGCGCTGGTATTCGTTGCCACTGGTTTTGATGATGTATTGTACACCAAACTCATCACCAATCCTGTCTGCACGCAATGCATTCCATTTGTCACTTGCATCAAAAACCTGGGGAAGTCCCTGGTTGTTGTTCCAGGCAAGGAGGCTCAGGTTCAGTCCTTCTTTTTCAGTGTTTTTCTTGTACCATTTGGCATCCAGGTAGGTTTGTCTCAGCAGCGAGATGTTACCCATCATAGAAGAGGGGTAAGATTGTGTTGATGTACCCTTGCTAAATGAGTAATGGGCAGAGGCTTTCTCTTTGAGGATCACCATGTTTTCTTTCATGGAGGCCAATGAAACAAATGCACCGGTTCCTCTGGCGATACCATCTTTTTGATGGGTAAGCACCGCTCCAAAACCTATCTCGCGCATGGCTTTTGCCTTGGCATCATCAGTAACAAATATGCTTGCGGCATTTACATCAGCCTTGATGGCCTGGTTCCAGCCAAAAGCACCTTTTGTATTCGAGCTGAGCTGAGCTGCGCCAAAGAATCCTCTTCCAAATCCTCCCTGTGCCTGTGCTTGTGCCGGCATGCCATAGTCGGCGAAGAGGTCAATGAAAGAAGGGTAAATGTGTTTGCCTGTACAGTCAACAACAATGGCGTCTGCAGGAATCGTTACCGCTGTTCCAATGGTGATGATCTTTCCGTTGCGAACGATCATGGTGGCATTGGTCAGGGTGCTTTGTGCATCCTTGACAATTGTTGCATTTTTAAAAGCATAGGTTGTTTCCCTTTCGTCTGCCACACCATTTACAGGAAAGGTGGACTGAGAGAAAAGGGAAATACTGAAGCATCCCAGAAGGATGGTCAAACAAAGTTTTCTCATGTGCTTTGGTTTCGGTTTTAGTAAATGTCAAGGTAACAAAAATAGTGCTGGAATAGCACATCTGTTTATTGGATGCCCAAATGGGCAAAAGCTTTTTTGAAGGCTTCAAAATCAAAGGCTGGAAATTCAATTTTTGGGTTCAAGGCGGCAGCAATCCCATTTTCCAGATCAAGCTGTGATTGTTCTTGGACCACGAACCAACGCAGTGCACCAAGGTGTTTTGCCAGGTAAACCTGTTCAGTTTGCCCGGGTGTGGGAATCAGCAAGGCTCTTTTTTTCAGTTTCAACAGGTCCATTACAGAAGAGTAGCCTGAACGGCATATCACCAGTTTGGCATTGGAAAGCGTCTCAGACAATGCGTTTGTATCCAGATGGTTTTCAAACCGGATCCTCCCCCTGTTCTGCATCAGTGCTGCTCCGGATGGAAGCCCTCTTACAAAAATCACTGTTTGGTCTGTGTTGGAAAGCTGATCAATGAGCTTTTTTTCCAGGATTGTTCGTTGCGGTTCAGGGCCGGACAAGAGCACCAGCAGGTGGTCATCCGCCAATACCGGAGCATTGTTCAAGCGGGATAGGGGGCCAATGAATGCATAATGGTTAGGCATAGACAATGGATGCGATAGTTTTCCTGCAATATTGATCTGTCCTTGCGCATCGGGTATCCAGCAGGTGTTGAACAGGTTGATCCATCTGTAAAGCATGCTCCTCAGCAGTACATCACCCAACCTGCCAAACCCCGAAATGATACCTGTTGGTGTAGAGCCCGTAGCGGTTGTCACTGATGATCAGATCCCATTGGTTGTTGTCCAGTTGATGGTCCAGCCATTGGTGTTCATTTTTGATGGAATGAAGGATTTTAGGTACCTGAAGCAAAATCTTTGGAATGAACAATGCGCCTTTGTTGGGGTAGGTGATGCGATAGCCTTTCAGGGGTATTACCCTTAGAGCCGGGAATTCCTTTGTCAGCAAGGCCGCTATATTCCCTTCAGCTGCCAGGGTGAGCTCCCATCCCATTTCAAGCAGGTAACTGATCAGGGGGATGCAACGGGTGGCATGCCCCAGCCCCCAGTCCAGTGGGGCAATCAGTGCGGTAGGTCTTTCTATTTGTTGATTAGTAGGAATTAGTAAATCTTTTAAAATATGTTATAATTGGTAAGCATTTGTATTTTTAATTTTACATAAAATGTACATTAGCAATAGATGAAACATACATCCAAGAAAACAATTTTAGTTGTTTTTTTATTAATAAGCATATTATCCATGTTTTCCTGTGGTGTCAGCAACAAAAGCAATTGTGGCTGTCCTACCAAAAAAGGTTTCGTGGGATATTGAAATATTTATGAAACGTCAAACCAGGGATTTGTTGTTGCTCCGCAAGGATGATGTTCAGGATGACAAGTCCATTGAAATGGAAATTACTGTGCTGAACGAAATCCTGCAAAGCGTTGAAACAACTGCTGCCCTCTGTGTTGCCTGTGAACTCATTGATATCAATCGTTTTAAGATACTCCATGATCAGCTCTCTATCTCAAAGGTGCTGAAACCCAATGCACTCAAGCCTTTCCAGTTTTTAGTGAACAGAAATTAATCAAAAGCCATGGGTCAGGGTATCATCCTCAACCCATGGCTTTTAATCAAAACATTATTTTCCGAAAGGATCCATCTTCGTTGCAGCAACCTGCTCCATGTATTTTTTCCAGGTTCCTTCTTTGAAAGCATTTACTTTTTTCACAGCATCATTGATCAAGCCCGCAGCCCTTTCCACCAGCATTTTTTCTTGTGCACCAGGTTCAATGGCTTTTGAACCAATGGCACCGCTTGCCTGTTGATATTGGTTCATGACCGTGATTTGAGGAACTTGTCCGTAGCCTTGCTTGGTTTGGGTTGTACCACTGATGAATTCTCTCAAGACCTTGATCTCGTCCTGTAGTTTTTTGGTTGATTTTTTCAAGGAATCCACCGTTGCACCTTTCATATCCTTGATATAGGTTTCCACTTTTTTGCTGGCATCATCAGCCTCTGTCAGCAGGTCCATCGCTTCAATCAGCTGGTCACCACTTTTCTTCAATTCAGCACGCAATGCAGCTTGCGCCAACTTGATGTTGTTTCTGTTGCCCAATCTTGGATCATCCAGGAGGGTGATCATGGTAGAATCGCTGATGCCTTTGTAGGCCAAAACCACTTTGTATGTACCCGCCAAGGCCTGTTGTCCTCCTG
>JAJTFY010000084.1 GCA_021299175.1 Chitinophagaceae bacterium | reverse complement strand
AAGGCTACTCCCATTTTCAGGAATTTTATGAAGCCACGAGGCTTCCTCTTGTTTTCTTTGACCGGGTTCCCGATCTCTTACAGTTCCCGAAGGTTATCACCAACAATTATGAAAGTTCTTTTGATGCAACTGTCAGGCTGATCAAGGCCGGAAGCAAAAGGCCTGTATTGATTACTACTACAGAGCCAATGTTCACCTCAATGGAAAGAAGAAGGGGCTATCAGGATGCCTTGGAAAAGCATGGGATTGTTTTGACTGATGAAATGATCATTCATTGTACGGATGACATGGAATTGAATTATGCCATCCTTCGGAAAATATTTTCTCAAAAAAAACGGCCTGATGGCATTTTTGCCTCTATCGAAAAATATGCCATCACCAGTTATCAGGTCTGCAAAGACCTGAGGCTGTCCATACCCAAGGATGTCAAGGTGATTGGAATGACCAACCTCCGGACGGCGGCCTTGTTGAATCCATCCCTCTCAACCCTTTCCCAGCCAGCATTTGACATGGGGAAAGAGGCTGCAGGACTATTGATCAAGATGATCGAGAAGAAGTCTTATGCCGCCGCCAATGATATCATCGTGCTTCCCAATGAGCTTACCATAAGGGATTCGATTTAGCCCTTGGGCTGAAAATTAAATGCAAGCCAGACCTTTCCATCCAAAGGACAATTTACTTTTATGGAGTAAAAGATGCGAAAAGCATTGCGTAAATAAATTCTTGCTCCTTGCACTGAATGTAATCATCCAATGCGAAATTTATATACTAATTCTAACGTATGTCATCATCCACCAATGGCTTTATCCAGGAGAATTTCTTGCTGCAAACCTCCCTTGCTGAAAAACTCTATCATGATGTTGCTGCAAAACAGCCTATCATTGATTATCACTCGCATCTTTCTCCTTTTGAGATTGCAACCAACAGGAAATTTGAAAACATTACCAGGATTTGGTTGAGCGAGGACCATTACAAATGGCGTGCGATGCGTGGAGCGGGTGTCAATGAGCGTTTCATCACGGGTGATGCAACGGATGAAGAGAAATTTCACGCATGGGCTGAAACTGTTCCCCAGACAGTGAGGAATCCATTGTTTCATTGGACATACCTTGAGTTGAAGAATTCATTTGGAGTAACCGAATACTTGAATCCTGCCTCTGCCTCCCGGATTTATAGGCAATGCAATGAATTGCTTTCTGGTGAGGAACATACGGCCAGAAAATTCTTGGAGCAATACAATGTGGTTTACCTCTGTTCAACCGATGATCCCTGTGATGACCTTCAATACCATCATGCCATCAGGGCTGATAAAGATTTTACTGTTGGTGTAGCCCCTTCTTTTAGGCCAGACAAGGCTTTTGCCATTCATGACACAGAAAATTTTCTGGCCTATATCAGCAGGCTTTCTGTTGCATCAGGCATTGCCATTACTGACATGGATTCCCTCTTGTCTGCCATGGAAACACGGATTGATTTTTTTGCCTCTGCTGGTTGCAAGGTCGCTGACCACGGACTCTCTCAGCTTCCCAAAAACAATGCATTTACTGTTGACCTGGAAATTGAATTAAAGCAATTTTTTGCAACCCGAGGAGAAACAGCATTCTCAGATCCGGATGCATATGTGTTTTATCTTCTTACTTCGCTCAGCAAAATCTACCATGCCCGTGGATGGGTGCAACAGTTTCACCTGGGAGCCATCAGGAACAACAATACCAGGCTCAAGTTGAAATTGGGCGCTGATGCTGGTTTCGATTCCATCGGTGATTATGCACAGGCAGAAAGACTTTCTGCCCTCTTGAATGCGCTTGATGCAGAAGACAAACTTTCCAAAACAATCATCTACAACCTGAATCCTGCAGACAATGCCTTGTTTGCTACCATGTGTGGCAATTTTAACGATGGTTCAACCAAAGGTAAAGTGCAATACGGACCGGCCTGGTGGTTCCTTGATCAGAAGAATGGAATGGAACAACACCTGGATATTCTCTCTGATGTATGCCTGCTCTCCACCTTCGTCGGCATGATCACTGACAGCAGAAGCTTGTTGTCCTTTTCGCGCCATGAATATTTCCGGAGAATCCTTTGCAACATGATGGCCAACGACATGCTCAACGGAATCATTCCCAACGATGAACAATGGATGGGAGAGCTGCTGAAGAAGATCTGCTATGAAAATGCAAAGGAGTATTTCAGTATCTGATCAACCCCTCAAATGAAATGCCTTTGGTTGTGTGAATGCCCTGATGCCTGCATGTGAGAGGGTTGCGCCAAATCCTGAATGTTTTCTTCCACTCCAGGGGAGTGCTGCACTCACCCTGTCGCAACAGTTCCAGTATCCTGTGCCAGCATCTGTTGCAGCAAGTATGTCCTCAGCCCTTTCTCTGTTCAGGCTATAAACAGAAGCCGTCAATCCATAGGATGTATCGTTCATTAATTGCAGGGCTTCTTCATCGTTGCTTACTTTCATGATGCCGATGATGGGTCCAAAGGATTCCTCCCGCATAACCAACATGCTATGGTCGACATTTGTCAAAACAGTCGGCTCAAAAAAGTATCCATCACCCTCGATTCTTTTTCCGCCCGTCAATAGTTTCGCACCTTTTTGAAGGGCATCAGCAACCTGCTGTTCCAGGAATGCAAGCTGGGAATCCCTGCTGATGGCGCCAATATAGATTCCGTCTTCCAATGGGTTACCGATTTTCCATGAAGCCACTTCTTTTACAAAAGCGTCTACATAGGCTTCGTATACTTTTTCATGCACATAGATTCTTTCCACAGCACAACAGCTTTGACCATTGTTGTAAAATGCACCATCAGCCGTGCCTGCCGCAACAGCAATGATATCTTCAACATCATTGGTTACATAAAGCGGATCTTTGCCTCCCAGTTCACACTGGCAGGGCACCATCTTTGGTGCAACCTTTTCGTAAATGTATTTGCCTGTTTTGTAAGAACCGGTAAAGAAATATCCATCAAGAGGAAGGCTGAGCAGTTTATCCCCTGTTGCAGCGCCTCCAATGGCTACTTGAAAAACATTTTCTGGAACGCCTGCCTCTTTCAATAACCTTTCAATATGCAATCCTGTGAGGGTTGCATGTTCTGAGGGTTTGTAAAAAACAGCATTTCCGGCCAGCAATGCTGGCACAAAAACATTGGTGCCCACCAGATAGGGGTAGTTCCATGCTGATATGTTGCACACTACACCAAGGGGCTCATAACGGATCAGCTCCGTCATTCCTGCAGCGGCATTCATGATTTCATCCGCAAGATATTTCTCAGCATGTTGGGTCAGCCAGGCAATCCTTGAAATGGATCCGTTGATTTCATTTCTTGACTGTTGCAATGGCTTGCCCACTTCATCTGTCAATGTTTTTGCCAAAGACTCAATGTTCTCAGCCAGTAGCTTGCTGTATGTTTGTAAGATATCAATCCTGTTTTGCAAAGGAACTGCTGCCCATTCTTTTTGTCCCTCTTTTAAGGTGGAGTACTTGCTGTCAAGGCTTTGCTGGTCATCTTGTTCTACTGCAGCAATGATTGCTCTAGTTGCTGGATTAACAATGTTCATTTTCATTGTAGCGATGGGTTATGGCATCCAGGAATGCCTTTTTAATGTTGATGGAAAGTGGATTGGTTGTTTTGTTGTCCATTCGCTCTGGATGCCATTGCACACAGAGCATAAAACCTTTGTTGGAAGCATCGCTGTATTCAATGGCTTCAATGGTTTGGTCTTCCGAAAATGCAACTGCTTTGAGGGAAGAGGGAAGTGATAAAGGGTTAATGCACTGATGATGGGCACTGTTCACCTCTCCTGATATAACGCCACTGATCTTGTTGAGCAAAGTGGATGTCCCAATTTCAATGGAATGTTTTTTGTCGACTTCCAGTTTCCGGTGGACAAGGTTTTTTTTCTCTCCCAGGTCCTGGATCAGACGACCTCCCTCCAGGATATTGACAAGCTGTAATCCTCTGCAAATCCCTAGAACAGGGATTTGCAGCTTTTTTGCATGCCTGTAAATCTTTGATTCGAAATTATCACGGTCCTGTTGGAATGTGTTGGGCATGTTGGAGTACTGCTCAGCGCCATCATACATGGAAGGATGGACATCAACCCCTCCTGTGAGCATAAAACCATCACATTGAAGCATGTCCTCCATATTATTGTCTTCAAAAGATAGGGTTACCAGTTCAAAGGAATCGCCCAGGTCATTTTCATCAAACCATTGCAGGTAGTTGGTGAAATTGGTAGCAGTAAAACTAATCCCAATCTTTTTTTTCATGCTACAGTGCTTTGCTGTAGAGGTTCCTGAAATCTTCCCTGCTGACAGGTTTGGGGTTGTTGGGATGCGCAAAATCTGCCAGGGCAAGATCTGCCAGGGTGTCCAGGTGTTCTTCTTTTACGCCTATTGACCGTAGTTGCGACGGGATGCCAATCTTGCTATTAAGTTCCTGCAGGTAGGCTACAACCCCATGTCCTGTTTCATTGTTTAACTCCAGTGTCCTGGCTATTTTCCTGAATTTGTCTTCAGATCCTTCAATGTTGAATTCCATCCCATAAGGAAGGTTGATGGCGTTTGCAAGCCCATGGTGTGTGTCTAGCAAAGATGAAAGGGGATGGGCCAGGGAATGCACAACGCCAAGCCCTTTCTGAAATGCAACGGCTCCCATGAGTGATGCAATCAGCATATTGCTGCGGGATGCAAGATCTGGTTTGTTAACCGCCTTTTCAATGGATTTACTGATCAATGAAATACCCTCCAATGCAATTCCTTCACAAAGTGGATGGGGCATTTTGGCGATATAGGCTTCCATGTTATGGGTAAGTGCATCCATCCCCGTAGCTGCAGTAACTGCTTGGGGAAGCTCCATGGTCAGCAGGGGATCTGCAAAAATGATTTTTGCAAGCAATTTGGGCGAGAACAATATTTTTTTCTGGTGGGTTTCATCGTCAGCAATGATGGCCGATCTTCCGACTTCACTGCCCGTTCCAGCAGTGGTAGGAATGGTGATAAAATGCGGTACATCGTTGGTTACATAAACATCACCTCCAATCAGGTCGTCATATACAAAAAGGTCTTCGCGGTGATTGATCCTCAGTGCAATCGCTCTGGCCACATCGATGGCAGCACCACCGCCAATGCCAATGATACAATCACTTTTTGATTGATCATAGGCATCTGCACCTTTGTAAACATCAGACTTTACGGGGTTTTTATGGATGTCATCAAAAACATCAACAGCGATATGTTTGTTTTTGATGTCTTTGATGATTTTCTTGAAAAAATCCAGAGATGCTACAACAGGATCGGTAACAATCAAGGGGGATTTCAAATTGTTTTTCTGAAGATATTCAGGTAGTTCTTCCACTACTCCTGCTCCAAACCTGATGGTTGTCGGAAAATTATATTGGTATATTTTATCAAACATGTTTATGCGTTAGATGATCTCAAAATAGCGTTTGTATTCCCAGTCGGTGACAGCTTTTAGATGTTGTCTCCATTCCCAGTCGCGGCTTTGCACAAAATGGTCAACAAAAGTTTTTCCGAATAGTTCTTGCGCAATCGGGGATGTTTTCATTTGATGGGTGGCATCTATCAAGGTATGTGGCAGGCTGCCGTTGGAGTAATCGCGGTATCCATTTCCTACAGTAGCCGGTTGCTTCAATTTCATTTTCTTCTTTATACCATACAAACCTGCAGCAAGACAAGCTGCCATGGCCAGGTATGGATTTACATCTGAACCAATCACCCGCGTTTCTATCCTGCAGGCATTGTTGCTGCCATTCAGAATGCGCAGGGCAGTAGTCCTGTTGTCAATGCCCCAGGTCAGTGTTGTTGGTGCCCAGGCTCCCTCCACCAGTCTTTTGTAACTGTTGATGGTTGGCGCAAACATCGGAAGTATATAGGGCATGCAATGCAGTTGCCCTGCGATATAACTTCTCGCAGTGTCGCTCAAATTCTCTTTGTCTTTTCCGTCAAAGAACAGGTTCTTTTTTGCTGTTTTATCCCAAAGGCTCTGGTGCACGTGTCCACCACATCCGGGAAGGTTTTCATTGATCTTTGCCATGAAAGTGGCCATGATACCATGTTTGTAGGCAATCTCTTTTACAGCCGTCTTGAACAAGACTGCACGGTCTCCGGCTTCCAGAATGCCTGAATGGGCAATAGCAGCCTCATAGGTGCCTGGTCCGGTTTCGGTATGCAATCCCTCAATGGGGATGTCAAACCTGGTCAGCAGGTCAAAAAGGTCCGAGAAAAAAGGGTTTTTGAGGGTAGACCTCAAGACAGAATATCCAAACATTCCTGGAGTCAGAGGTGTTAAATCCCTGAATCCCTTTTCGTTGGCGGATCGAGGTGTTTCCTCAAAATTGAACCATTCGAATTCTTGGGCAAACATGGGTGTAAAACCCATGTCTGTTGCTTGTTTCAAGACCTGTTTGAGCAACTGCCTTGGGCAAACAGGGGATGGGCCTCCTTTGTTGTCATTGAGTTCTCCAAGAAAAAAAGGCAGATCGTTTTCCCAGGGAATTTTTCTGAAACTGTTGAGGTCTATGGAGGCGGGGCTATCGGGGTAGCCGGTATGCCAGCCAGTGACAGTTGATTTGTCATACAAGACATCTGCGGCATCCCATCCCATGATTACATCGCAGAAGCTGGTTCCTTTTTCAATGCCTGACAAAAACTTGGCAGTTGAAATGTATTTTCCTCTCAAAATGCCATCCATGTCTGCATAGGCGATCTTCACTTTTCCGGAGGGATGTTTTTTCACATAACTGATGTTGTCCTTCTGATTCATGTGCTCGAATTAGGGTCAAAAATTAAGCATTATTTCAGGGAAGCAGAACTAAAAATTTTAAATATGCCAAAGCTTCCCAGCAAGATCAAGAAATAGATTCCACCAAGGAGTTGGTTGTAAGCCAACATGGCTACAAGCGACCCAAGAGCAATCGTCAATGCAATGATGGGAAATGCCGGATACAAGGGAACGCGGAACGGTCTTCTCAATCCAGGTTCTTTTAGCCGCAGTACAAGAACTGTTATCATGGAGATGATATACAGTGTAATGGCTCCAAACACAGATATGGTGATG